>JBMSWZ010000023.1:0-9961 GCA_049425105.1 Cephaloticoccus sp. | reverse complement strand
AGCGGTCGCGCAACGCCCTGCAGATTGAACAATCCCTGCAGGGGGCTGCGGCCGAGATCGCCGGCCTCAACGTCGTGGTGACCACGCCCGACCCGTTGCCCTCCGGCGGTTCGCTGCCGATCGAATTTGTCATCCGTTCGACGGCGGATCACAGCGAGATGCTCGAGTTTGCCCCGCAGCTCACCCTCTACTCCAACACCGAGGCCAACGCCGGCGGCGGCGCGCCGACTTTCTACTTCGCCGACTCCGACCTGAAGTTCGACCTCCCGCAGGTCGAGATCGAGATCGACAAGGACAAGGTCGCGTCCATGGGCCTCAACCTCAGCGGCGTGGCCCGTGACCTCGGCTCGATGCTCGGTGGCGGCTACGTCAATCGCTTCATCAACGACGGCCGCAGCTACCGTGTCATCCCGCAGGGCGAGCGCGGCGAGCGTCTCAACGCCGAGCAGCTCCTCGACTATCATGTGCGCGGTCCGAACGGTCAGCTCATCCCGCTTTCCACGATCGCCACCCTCAAGGAGACGGTGCAGCCCCGCACGCTCAACCGCTTCCAGCAGCTGAACTCCGTGAAGATCTCGGGCGTCGGCCCCAGCATCGACGCCGCGCTCAAGAAGCTCGAGGCCAAGGCCGCCGAGATTCTGCCGCCAGGCTACTTTATCGACTACGGCGGCCAGTCCCGTCAGCTCCGCAACGAGGGCGACAAGCTCCTGCCGGCCCTCGGTCTGGCGCTGCTGCTGATCTTCCTCGTGCTCGCGGCCCAGTTCAACAGCTTCCGCGATCCGTTCATCATCCTGCTCGGCTCCGTGCCGCTGGCGTTCGTGGGCGCCATGCTCCCGATCTTCCTTTGGAAGACCTCGCTCAACATCTATTCCCAGATCGGCCTCATCACCCTTGTCGGCCTGATTGCCAAGAACGGCATCCTGGTCGTCGAGTTCGCCAACTCCCTCCAAGAGCAGGGCGTGGCCAAGCTCGAGGCCATTCGCCGCGCCGCCGCCACCCGGTTGCGACCGGTCTTGATGACCTCCGCCGCCACGGTGTTCGGTCACATGATGCTGATCTTCGTCACCGGTCCCGGCGCCGCCGCGCGCAACAGCATCGGCTTCGTCCTCGTGATCGGCATGGCGATTGGCTCGCTCTTCACCCTGTTCGCCGTTCCCGCCTTCTATGTCCTCCTGGCCCGCGATCACTCGCTTGACGCCAAGGTTGATGACGCGGAACTGGCTCCTGCCCACTGATCCTTACTACAAGTCCCATGAACACGACCCGTTCCCTCAAGTTGCTTGGTGTTTTCCTCGGCCTCGTCGCGCTGGCCGCGGCCCAGACCGTCCCGTTCCAACGCGACGGCCAGCCCGATCCGGATTACGCCGTCCCGCCGGAGCTCAGCCTGCACTATGCGCTGCTCTTCGCGCTCGATAACAACCACGCCATCCGCCAGGCGCGCGAGCGCATCCGCGAGCAGGACGGCGTTGTCGTCGAGGTCCGTGCCGCCCAGATCCCGAATGTGTCGGTGTCCGGCAGCGTGTCCGCGAATGACAAGGAAGTCTCCGCCTCCATTCCTGCCCAGGACGAAAATTGGGGCATCGCCGTGCAGGCCACCCAGGTGATCTATGCCGGCGGCGGCGTCCGCGCCGCGACCCGCAGTGCCGCGCTGGCCAAGGCGGCCGCAGAGCTCGAACTCCAGGGCGTCATCAACGAGCAGTTGCTGGCGGTGCGCACCCGGTTTAACAACGTCCTGCTCACCAAGCAGCAGGTGACGGTGCAGGAGGAAAACATCACCCTTCTCGAGCAACAGCTGAAGGACGCCAAGAACCGGTTCGAAGCCGGTTCCATCTCCAACTTCGAGGTGCTGCGCGCCCAGGTGGCGCTGGCCAACGGTCAGCCCGACCTCATCACCGCGCGCAACAACTACCGCCTCGCCATTGAGGAGCTTCGCCAAGTGCTGGGCTTTACCAACGCCTCGGCCGAGAACGCCACTACGCTGCCGGAGTTTGTCGGCGACCTGAGCGTGAACGGCTACGATCCGGTCGATCTGCGCGATGCGCTCACGAGCGCCCGGGCCAACCGGCCGGAATTGCAGCGCCTCGCGAAACTTGAGGCGGCCGGCGAGGAGTTGGTGGTCGCCAACCGGGCGGGTTCACGGCCGCAAGTCGCCGCCTTTGGCCGCTATGACTGGGTCCGCGGGGGCCCGGGCTCCGGCTGGTCGGACCGCCGCGACGGCTGGACCGCCGGCCTGCAGGCGGAGTGGGCGATATTTGACGGCCGCGCCACGGCCGGCCGCGTCATCCAGGCGAAATCGCGGTTGATGCAGACCAAGCTCGCCCAAGAGGAGGCGGTGTTCGCGATCGACGTCGAGGTGCGCCGGGCCCACTCGTCCTTCACGGAGGCTTGGGAGCTCGTGGAAGCCTCCGGCAAAGTCGTGGAGCAGGCCGACGAGGCGCTGCGCCTCGCCAAGGTGCTCTACGGTGCGGGCACGGCCACGCAATTGGATGTGCTCACCAGCCAGGTCGAGTTGACCCGCGCCCGGCTCAACCAACTTCAGGCCTATTATCGCTACCACATCGCGCTCGCGTCGCTCCGAAAGGCGATGGGGCAGGCGGATTCGTATATCGCAGGCTAAGCCGGCGGCGTCGGGTCATAAATCTATAACATCGCAACTCCCCCGGGATTGCGGTGTCCTTGCCCGGAACCGTGAAAGCCACGTGGAAAAAGGTCCTGCTTGGTGCCGTCGGCCTCGTGCTGGCCGGGCCGTTCCTGCTTCTGACCACGCCGGTGCAGACGTGGCTCGCACGTCGGGTGTTGGCCGCCCATCCGGACTATCAAGCCGAGGTGGGCAGCGTGCGGGTGGGGTGGCGCAGTGTCGCGGTGACCGCGGCCAGCGCCGCCTATCAAGGGGCGACCCTGACATTGCCCCGCCTGGAAGTGGATCTGTCGCTGGTGAAGGCGGCGACCGGCCGCAACGTGGAAATTTCCCGGCTCGTCGCCCGCGGCTGGACGCTGGACCTGAGCAGCTACGCGCCGGCGCGGGCCGTGGCGCTGGGATTTCCGCGCGGCCCCGAGTTTTCGCTCGTGCCCGCGGCGTTTGCGGCGGCTGACGCGCCTCCGGTGGAGGCGCTCTTTCAGGGAGTTTTTGCCCAGCTGCAACTGCCGGTGGATTTCAGCCTCGATGGTGCGGTGTTGGAGGGGACGTTGATCCTGCCCGGGCCGGAGGGTCAGCCTGTCGTGGCGGTCAAGGTCAGCCTGGTGGGCGGCGGGATCAAGGCCGGGGGAGAAGGCCGTTTTGTGATCGATGCGCGGGCGGATTTGTCCGCCGATTCCGCGCCGGTATCGCTCATCGCCGTCGGCGGAAACCTGACCGCGGTGATGGATTCGCCGCGCACCTTTGCCAAACTCGGCCTCAACCTCGACGCCCAAGCTTCCGGCCGGCTCTTCCCCCAAGGCGTGCAGCTCAGCGCCGAGGTCGTGGCGGCGCGGATCAGCGGCGGGGAGAATTACGCGATCACCCTGCAGTCGGTTGGCAAACGCCTCCTCGATGTGCAGGCGAATTTTCCGGAAAACAGCCCGCGCCTCGGCGGGGTCTGGCGCCTGGACATGCGCGACACTGATGTCGCCCCCTTTGTGCTGGGGCGGGCCTTGCCGGCGTTCGAGGCCGTCGGTGCCGGCATGTTTGAGACGGACGCTGCGTTGGCCGAGATCCATGCCGCCGGGCGGTTAAAGTCGACGGTCCAACGGCTGGTAGCGGTGGTTCCGGGATGGGTCGACCGCGGCACCCTGACGATTTACAGCGAGTTCGACATCACGCAGCGCGATGCGCAGACGCGCGTCGAGAAGCTGACCTTTGATTTGGCGAGTCCCGACCCGGTATTGAGCGTGCGGGCGTTGCAGCCCTTTGAGTTTGATGCCGGGACTGGCGGGCTCAAGGTGGCCGACCCGCAGGCTGAGCTCCTGGCGGTCGAGGCACGCGGACTCCCGGTGGAGTGGGTGGAGCCATTCCTGAACCAGGTCGACCTGCAAGGTGGACAGGTGAGCGGGCGGGTGGTCGCGGCGGCCTTGGATGGCGGCATGACCCTGCGGACCACGGCCCCCCTGCGCGTGAGCGCACTGAGCGTCGAGCATGACCATCGTCTCCTGCTCGATCAGATCGACCTTAGCACCGGACTCCAGGCGGTCTACAACCCGCAGGGGTGGCAGGCGGCGTTGGAAGATGCGGAATGGTCGAGCCGTGGCCAGCGGTTGCTTTCCGCGACGGTGCGAGTCGGCGGGCGGCACGGTGCGGGGCAACCGGTGAAGGCCACCGGCCGGCTTGAGGCCCGGTTGGTGCCCATCGGCCGCCAACCGCTCGCGGCCGATTTGCTGGCCCTGAACGCGGGCGGCTTGGTGATGGATTTCACGGCGACGGCGGGGGCGACGCAGGAACTGCAGGCCAACCTCCTGCTGAAGGACCTCGCCACGCCGGACGGTGCGCTTCCGGCCGTCGAGGCCGCACTGCGCGCCTCGCGCGATGAGCGGGGAGTATTTCGTTTCAACCTGCCCTTCAGCATCACGCACGCGGCGCCGCGGCGCGTGTCCGACCTCGCATTGGCCGGCACGGTGGAACTGGCCTCACCGGGCGGGCAGATTGAGGCGACGCTGGGCGGGGGCGAAGCGTTCGTGGAGGATTTGCAACTGCTCGCCTTGGCCTTGGCGGCGGCCCCGGGTCCGGAGCCGACGGCCGGAGCGGCCGGCAAAGCTGAGGTGCCCCTCTGGCAGGGGTGGACGGGCACGATCACGCTGGCGTTAAAGCGGCTGCATTACACCGAGGAGTTTGAATTGCGCGACGTCACCGGCACGGTGCGCCTGGAGGCGGGCGCGCTGCAGCTGGATGCCTTGCGCGCGGGGGCGGGGGAGAGCGGTGCGCTTGACCTGCGGGGCGCGGTAAAGTTTGAGGCCACCGCCGCCCAGCCCTACGACTTGAACGCGGTGGTAACGGTGAAGGATTTTGACTCCGGCCCCCTGTTCCGGGCCTTGGATCCGGGCCGCCCGCCGCAAGTCGAAGGTCGATTCAGTCTCGACTCGGCTTTGGTCGGGCGCGGACGAAACGCGCTCGAACTCCTTGATCGCACGCGCGGCGATGCCCGGTTGTCCAGTGCGGGCGGCGTATTCCGGTTGTTGTCGGCCGACGTGTTGTCGAAGGTCGAGCAGGCGGGGAAAATCGCGGCCGTGGGTGCGTTTCTCGGCAACGTCGCCGGCGTGTTGGGCAAGGGGGGGGAAGATGCGGCGAACTTTGCCAACAAGGCCCAGGCGGTGTCGGAGTTTTCCAAGATGCTCACGGCCATTTCCTACGACCAGCTCACCGTGGCGGTGGGGCGGGACGAACAGCTCAAGACCACCCTCCACGATTTATCGCTCATTGCGCCGGAGATGCGCCTCATGGGGGAGGGCGCCCTCACCGCGGTCGCCGGCCGGGGCTTTTTGGAGCAGCCGCTGAACCTGAGGCTCACGCTCAAGGCGCGCGGCCGCACCGCCAGTGCGCTGAACTACCTGCACGTGCTTTCGCCCGAGGTCGATGCGCTGGGCTATGCGCCCTGCACACTCCCGCTCACGGTGGGCGGCACACTGCTGCAGCCGGATACCTCTGAACTGCAAGGGGCGATGATGAAACTCGCCGTCGAGTCTAGCGCGGCCGGCGACCTGCTGAATCGGCTGCTGGGGAAATAGGCCGGAAGCGGCCTTGTGCCGGCCAAGTCAATGCGCCATGGTCGGCCCGTGATCGCCTCCGTTGCATTCCAGCGGTTCAAGGCCCTGCGGGAGGCCCGGGTCGAACTGCGGCCCTTCAATCTGGTCATCGGCCCGAACGGAAGCGGCAAGACGAGCCTGATCCAGGCGATGCTGCGGCTTCGCACCTTGGCCCGGCTCAATGCGGGCCGCGATCCGGCGCCGCAGCCGGGCCGCGCCGGGGGGGCCGTGATGGAGTTTCGCTTTGCGCCGCCCCACGAGGGCGCGGTGGTGCGATTGTCGTGCGTGTCGGAACTGGTGTGCGATCAGATCGAATTTGCCGGCGTGGACGGAGCGGATCGCGCGGCGTTGGAAGCCGATATCGGTGGCATCCGCGCGCACCTGTTTGACCATTACGCCATGGCTGCGGGCGGGGCCCCGGCCGAGGGCTTGGAGCTGGCGGCGAATGGCGCGAACCTCGCCGCGGTCCTGGCCAACCTGCAGGCCGCGCACCCCGCGGAGTTTGCCCGCCTGCAGACGGAGCTAGTGCGGATCATGCCGGAATTTGCCGCGATCGACTTTCACCGGCCCACCGCCGGACAAGTCCAGCTGGCGCTGCGGCTCCAGGGCGAGGAGGCCCCGGTCACGGCCGACAACCTCTCGCAGGGCACGCTCTATGTGCTCGGCATGATGTTTCTCGCCTTCCATCCGCAGCCGCCGACGGTGGTGGGCATCGAGGAGATCGACCGCGGCGTTCATCCGCGGATGCTGCGCGAAGTGCGCGACCTGCTTTATCGCCTGAGCTACCCCGCCGATTTCAACGTTTCCCGGCCGCCCGTCCAGGTCGTTGCGACGACGCATTCGCCCTACCTGCTCGACCTTTTCAAGGATCATCCCGAGGAGATCATCATCTCGCAGAAACACGGCACTTCCGCGCATTTCGAGCGGCTCTCCGACCGGGAGGATTTGCCCGAACTGCTGGCCGAGGGCTCGCTGGGCGACATTTGGTTCAGTGGCATTTTGGGCGGGGTGCCCGAGGAGGAATGAAGCTCGCGCTGCTCAGTGAATCGCCGGCGGATGAAGCCGGGGTGCGCGTGCTCGCCGAGGCGGTGCTGGGCGAACGCGTGCAGCGAGTGCAACCCCACCTCCGCGCGCGGGGCTGGCCCAATGTCGCCCAAGTCCTGTCACCGGTGATCCGGCACCTGCATTTTCATACCGACGCGGACGGACTGATCGTGGTCGTCGATGCCGACGACACCGTCGTGCATACCCCCGCGCACGAGGCGGAGGGATATTTTCATCCCCAGTGCCGGCTCTGTCAGCTGCGCGCGGTGTTTCGTCGCGCGACAAAGAAGCTGCCGCCGGCGCATGGGCGGACCCGCGTGCTGCGGTGCATCGGCCTCGCGGTGCCCGCGATCGAGGCGTGGTATTTGTGCGGGCGGGACTCCACGGTGACGGAGGCGGCTTGGGCCGAGGGCCGCGAACGCGGCCAGCTGCCCTACACGCGGGCGGAGCTGAAGCAGCGGGTCTATGGCACCTCGCGACCAAGCTTGCAGCATGAAATCGATTGCGCCTTGCGCGAAGTCCGGCGGCACGGGGGCGACACCCGGCGGTTGGAAGCCGACTTCCCCGGGGGATTCGGCGCGCTGGCCGGAGACCTCCGCGGCTGGCGCGACGGCCGGCGCGAGGCCCGCCGGGCGCGTTGAGAAATCGTCCCGGCAGCGAGCGAAAAGCTTTGAAAAAATCCTGGGCGCTGGCGGCATAGATTGCGAGCCATGCCCCTGTCGCTCTTCCCCAAGCGTTCCTACCTGCCGCGCGGCCTGGAATTTATCGCGGCGACGATTGCCCGGATTCTTTACCGAGTGCGCAGCTTTGACGCCGCGCGCGTGCCGGCGACCGGGGGCGCGCTGATCGTCTGCAATCACTTGTCCTACGTGGACCCGGTGTTGCTGCAGCTGGCCTGTCCGCGGCCGATCCGTTTCATGGGGTTCAAAGGCCTGCGCGAGCACTGGTTTTTCGACCGGGTCTTCAAATGGAGCGGAGCGATCCCGGTGACAAGTGCCAGCCCGATGGAAGGGATGAAGCTGGCACTCAAGGCCCTGGAGGCCGGTGAAATTGTGGCGGTGTTTCCCGAGGGCCATATCTCCCGCACGGGTCAGCTGATGGGCTTGAAACGTGGGTTTGAGGTCCTGGCCCGCCGCGCGAATGTCCCGGTGATCCCGGCATTCATCGACGGCATCTGGGGCTCGGTGTTTTCTTTTGCCGGCAACACCTACCTCTGGAAGTCCCCGCGCCTGATGCCGACGCACGTCTTCGTCGCGATCGGCGAGCCGATTGCACCGGAGAAGGCCGAGCTGGCCCACGTGCGGAAGTCGCTGCTGGATCTCGGTGCCGAGGCCTTTGAGCAGCGGCCGGTGTTGCGCCGGCATCTGGGCCACGAGTGCGTGCGGTCGCTCGCCAAGCACCCTTGGCACCTGCAGGTCGTCGACCGCACCATGGAGCGCCGCCCGGTCAAGGCGGGCCAGCTGCTGGCGGCGGCCGCCGCCCTCTCGCGCGACATACCCCAGCAGGTGCCCGAGCATCGCGTCGGCATCGTGCTCCCGCCCGGCGCGGGTGCCTTCATCGCCAATCTCGCGGTATCCTGTGCGGGCAAGGTGCCGGTGAATTTGAATTTTACGGCGGGGCGCGCGGCCTTGGAGGTCAGCATGCGCATCGGCGGCGTGAAGACCGTGATTTCCGCCGACGCGATGAAGGCAAAGGTGCCGAATTTCCCCTGGCCCGAGCGCACATGGGATCTGCGCGAGACGATCGCGACGATGGGCGGCAAGAAGGCGATCCTCCCGTGGCTCGTGGCCGCGTGGGTGCTGCCCAACCAAGTCATGCCGTGGCTGCTGGGCGTGCCGGCGGTGGGCGACCGCGCGGAAGCCGGGTTGCTTTTCACCAGCGGCAGTTCCGGCGAGCCCAAGGGCGTGGCGCTCTCGCACCGCAACATCCTCGCGAATTGCTCGCAGGTATCGTCGCTTTCCATCATGCCGCAGAGTGCGTCGCTGCTGGCGTGCCTGCCGGTGTTTCACTCCTTCGGGTTCACGATCACGCTGTGGTATCCCATGATCCGGGGCTGCCACGTGGTAACCGTGCCAAGTCCACTCGACACGCGGAAGATCATTGATGCCATCCGCGACGAGGAGGCGACGGTGCTCATCGGCGCGCCGACTTTCGTGCGGCCCATTCTGCGCAAGGCCAAGCCGGGCGAATTGCGCTCGCTGGAGCTGGTGGTGACGGGCGCCGAGAAACTCCCGGACGATCTCTACCAGGCGTTCCTCGAGCAGTTTCACCTGGAGATCATGCAGGGCTACGGGCTCACCGAGACCACCCCGGCGAGCAACATCAACCAGCCGCATCCGCCCGTGACCACGTTCACCGCCGAGCCGCAGATCGGCAAGAAGATGGGTTCGGTCGGCCGGCTGCTGCCGGGCATGACCGCGCGGATTGTGCACCCCGAGACCGGCGAGGAAGTGCCCGCGTGTGAGCCGGGCATCGTGTGGTTTCGCGGCGCCAACGTGTTCAGTGGCTATCTCGACGACCAGGAAAAGACCCAGGCGGCTTTCCAGGACGGCTGGTTTGTGACCGGCGACCTCGGCCGGCTGGACGAGGAAGGCTTCCTTTTCATCGAGGGGCGGCTCTCGCGCTTTTCGAAAATCGGCGGGGAGATGGTGCCGCATGGCACGATTGAGCAGCGCGTGGTCGAGGCCTTTGGCTGGGAGGGGCAGGAAGGCTACACCGCCGTCGTCATGGGCGTGCCCGACGTGGCGAAGGGCGAGGCGTTGGTGCTGCTCACAACGCAGGATGTGACCAGTGACCAGGTGCGCGAAAAGTTGCTCGCGGCGGGGCTGCCGAGTCTCTGGATCCCCAAGCTGATCCGGCGGGTGGAAGCCATTCCCGTGCTCGGCACCGGCAAGCTCGATCTCAAGGCCTGTCGCGAGGCCGCGCTGGAGGCGGCCGCGGGCACGTGCTGAGGGCGTGAGCATGGCCGCCCCGGAGATTTCCGATCCGATCCTCGTCGCGGCGTCGTCATTCGACAACGAGCCCGGGGTGGACCGCTGGGGTTTCTATCAGTTTCCCGTGCTGGACCGGCTGCAGGACGGCCGCATCGCGGTGACGTTTCACATCAATGCGGACAGTGCGCGGGCCTATGGCCACGGGACGGCGGAGCCCAATCGTGGCCTCAGTGCCGCCGGCGGCGCGACCTGGTCGCTGGCGTTTCCCGTCG
>JBMSWZ010000022.1:0-10264 GCA_049425105.1 Cephaloticoccus sp. | reverse complement strand
TTGGCGCCGCGCTCGAGCACGGCGCGGGCGACGGCGGGATCACCGGCATAAATCACACTGAGTGAGAGTCCGGTGTCGGGCGTGTCGGCGAACGAGAACCCCGGCACGATGTTGCAGGCCCAGATTTCCGGGTGCTCCGCCTCGACCTTGGCGGCGAAGAATTTCAACGCGAGCATGGGGTCGCTGGCGGTGCCGGTCCCGGGCGGGGCCCAGACCAGCGGCACCCGGCACCAGGCCATGCGCGCGGCGGCTTTTTCCTTCAGGGCGCGGCCGAGCAGGCGCGTGGCGCGCACGGCGCTGTCGCGCGAGTCGGTGTGCGGGTTCTCGCGATAGGCCACGAGGCCGTTGGCCAGCCGGCAGGTCTGCGCGGTGAGGTTGGCGTGCAGGTCGAACACGCCGAAGAGGGGCAGGTGGGCGGCACCGGGCAGCGCGCGGATGCGCTCCAGCAGCACGCCCTCCGGATCGGTGAGCGACTGCGTCACCATCGCGCCGTGCAGCACGAGAAAGATCGCGTCCACGCCGGCCTCGAGGGCCGGGGCGGCGCGTTCGACGAACTCGCGCCAGAAGGTGTCAAAGGCCTCGTCGTCCACCATGCCGCCGGGCATGGCCCGGGCGTCGATCGTCGGCACCACCTCGAAGCCCAGTTCGGCCGCGGCGCTGAGGAAGCCATCCGTCGGCGAGGCGTCGCCGAGCTTCTTGAGGATGGCATCGTCGCGCGTGACCTCGAAGTCGGCCCACGTCGTCTTTTCATCAACGAACTGGTGGGTCTCGTGGAAGAGGCCGGCGAAGAGGATGCGGGGCTTCATGGAGCGGGGGTTTACGCCGGCGCCTGCCAGGTGGCCGCGTGACGGTCGAAGGCGCGCGCGGCGCGCACCAGCGTCTCGTCGATGTCGGAATCGGTGTGCGCGAGGCTGATCGACCAGAGGCCGCGCTCAATCGCGCGCACGCCCTCCTCGAGGAGGCAGCGGCGCAGGTGCGCCCAGCGCGGGGCGTCGTGGCGCGTGACGTATTCGCGGTAGTTCTTGATCTTGCCGGCGGGCGCGCCGGGCTTGGGCATCACCGTGTGGAAGGCGAGGCCGGGGCCCTGCGGGGCAAAGGGAATGTTGTGCTGCGCGGCCAGGCTGCTGAGGCCCGCCATGAGGCGGCGGCCGAGGGCGTTGGTGGACGCGGGCAGCGTGTCGCCGCGCGCAATGATCTGGTCGAGGCACCACTTGCTGGCGGCGAGGCAGAGGGGGTTGCCGTTGAGGGTGCCGGCGTGGATGGACTCGCCGGAAATGATCTTGGCCATGGCGGCCTTGGTGCCGGCGAGAGCGGCGAAGGGCGTGCCGCCGCCGATGGCTTTGCCGAGAATGGTGAGGTCGGGCGCGTAGCCGTAGAAACCCTGGGCGCAGGCGCCGCCGAAACGGAAACCGGTGATGGTCTCGTCGGAGATCATCATGATGCCGTCGCGGTCGCAGAGTTCGCGGACGGTCTGGAGGAAACCGGGCTCGGGCTCGATGCAGCAGGTGTTGCAGAGCGCGGGTTCAAAAATGATCGCGGCGATCTGGCCCTGGTGCCGGTCGACGCAGCGGCGCAGGTGGTCGGCGTCGTTCCAGTGCGCGAGCACGAAGTGGTCGCTGACCTCCGGAATGTTGCCCTTGCTCGGGTGGGTGCGCGGCAGCTCGTCGCTGTCGGTCCACGACGCGGGCGGATTGGCGAAACCAACGAGACCCTCGTCGCCCCAGCCGTGGTAATGGCCCTCGAAGCGCAGGATGAGCGGGCGGCCGGTGGTGGCGCGGGCGAGGCGGAAGGCGGCCATGACGCCTTCGGTCGCGCAGTTGTTGAAGCGCACGAGCTCCACCGACGGGATCATGGACGTGAGGCGTTCGCCGACCTCGCACTCCAGCTCGCATTGCGCGGCCCAGTGCAGGCCGACCTTGGCCTGGGCGGCGATGGCCTCGGCGAGGCCGGCCGGCGCGTGGCCGTAGAGCAGCGCGCCCTGGCCGAGCTGGTAATCAATGTATTCGTTGCCGTCGACGTCCCAGCACCGCGGGCCGTCACCGCGCGCGAAGTAGAGGGGAACGGGCTGTTCCAGTTTGCGGATGCCGCTGTTGACGCCGCCGGCGATGCTTTGCTGGGCGCGGGTGAAGAGGGCTTGGGAGCGCGGGAAGGAATAAGGCATGGGTTTGGTAAGTTACAGGTTCAGGCGGGGGCGCGCTGCAGGGCGGGGGACATCGCGCCGGCGAGCTGGCGCATGGCGGCGATGAGCGCGTCGCGCCGCGCGGTCGGGAAACGATTGACGGGCACGGAGACGCTGACGCCGGCGAGCGGCTCGCCCATGGGTTGAAGCGAGATGGCCACGCAGGCGACGCCGGCCACGGTCTCTTCCTCTTCGAGCGCACAGCCCCGGGCGCGAGTGGCGGCCAGTTCGCGGGCGAGTTGCACCAAGACGGCGCGCCGGCCACGGGCGGGCAGGGCGGAACCGAGCCGTTTCAGCAGGCGTTGCTGCTGGTCGTCAGGCAGGCCGGCCACGATGGCGCGCCCGAGCGCGACGGTGTGAAAAAAGTCGCGCGCACCCGGCTTGACGATCCAGCGGAGTGGCTGCGTCGTCTCGAGCACGTGGGCGTAGCGCACATAGATGCCCTCGAGCACGCCGAGGTTGACCGTCTCGTCAAAGTCTTGGTGCAGCCGCGCGAGGACCGGCCGCGCGCGAACCTCCAGCGCGGTGTCCCGGCCCTGGGCGCGGAGCGAGCCGAGCCGGTCGCTCAGAGCATAGCTGCCGCGGCGTTCAGCATTGTCGACGTAGCCGAGTTCGCGCAGGCTCCGCAGGATGCGATGCACGGTCGGCTTGGGCAGGCGGCTTTCCTCGGCGAGTTCGGCGAGGCTCAGCGGCCGGCCGGTGCGCGCCAGCACCTCCAGGATGGAGAAGGCTTTGTCGAGGACGGCGATGCTCATGGGAAAACGCTTTACATTTTGTTTCACAATGTGAAATAAGAATTTCGTCAAACAAAATTACACCGTGATCATCGACTGTCATAATCATCTCGGGGTGGATTTGCTTTTCTATCTCAACGGCTGGCACCCCTACGCCCAGGACCTGCCGACGTTGGTGACCGAGGGCCGGCACTGCGGTGTCGACCGCTGGGTCGTCTTCCCGATGGTCAGCAACCTGACCTTTGACGTTCCGGCCATGCGCGCCGGCCAGCTGAAATCCGGCGGCATCGAGCGCGTGCCCTACGCCTACGAAAACGAGCGGATGCTGCGCGAGGTCTACCAACTTTACCCGGACCTGGGGCGGGCGACGCTGCCGTTCGCGATCCTGGACCCGCTGCGGGAGCCCGCGGCGCAGGTCAAGAAGCTGCGCGAGCTGTATGCCGAGTTTCCTTTCTACGGCCTCAAGATCCAGGCGACGATCATCAAGTCCGACGTGAAGGCGCTCCTCAAGGAAGGCCGCGCTTTCCTGGAGCTGGCCGAGGAGCTCAATCTGCCGTTCCTGATCCACTCCAGCGTGGGCGAGGACCCGTGGTCGCAGGCGTCGGACATCCTCAAAGTCGCGGAAGCCACCCCGACGGTCCGCTTCTGCCTCGCGCACTCCTGCCGCTTTGACCACGAATGCCTCGATCGCGTGGCGGAGCTGCCGAACACCTGGTTCGACTGCTCGGCGCACCGGATTCATTGCGAGTGCGTGCAACTCGGCATGCCGAACATTGCCAAGGCCGAGCGACGCTTCCCCGCGGACTACGGCGACCCGGACGCGGTGCTGCAGGCGCTGGCCGCAGCTTACCCGAAGAAATTCATCTGGGGCTCGGACACGCCGTTCCAGAGCTACGTCGACTCGAACTATTCGTTGCGCAGCACGTATGCCCAGGAGGTGGCCTGCCTCAACACGGTGACCGGCCCGCTCAAGGACGCCATTACTCACGACAACCTGCTGGCCCTGCTGCAATTGAAAGATGAAAACATTCTCGCTCGCGGCTAGCGCCGCCCTTGTCACCGGTTCCTCGAAGGGAATCGGCCAGGCCATTGCGCTGGGCTTGCATGAAGCCGGCGCCAAGGTGGTTTTCCACGGCAACACCGCGCGGCCCGACGCGCTGCCGGAGGGCTGCGACTTTGTGCAGGCCGACCTCTTTGCCCCCGCCGCGCCGGCCCGCTTGATCGAGCAGGCGCTCGCCGCGCAGCCCGGCCTCGACCTCCTGGTCTGCAATGCCGGCAGTTTCTTCGACGTCGATTTCCTCGAAATGGAAACGGCGCAGTGGGACCGCACGATCAATCTCAACGTCCGCTCCGTCTACTTCATCGCGCAGGCCTTTGCCCGGGCGATGGTGGCGCGCCAGCGGCCCGGCGCGATCGTCATCGTGTCCTCCACGAATGGATTTCAGTCCGAGGAAGGGTCCACCGCCTACGACACCTCGAAGGGTGCGCTGGTGATGTTGACCCGCACTTTGGCCCAGGCGCTGGCGCCGCACGGCATCCGCGTCAACGGCATGGCCCCGGGTTTGATCCGCACGCCGCTGACGGCGCCTTGGATCGACGCCCAGCACGACAAATGCGCGCACTACAACAAGAAAATCCTGCTCGGCCGCATCGGCGAGCCGGTGGATTGCGCCGGTGCCACCGCCTTCCTGTTGTCGCCCGCGGCGTCCTACATCACCGGTCAGGTGTTGGTGGTGGACGGAGGGTTGACCACGGGCCAGATTGGCAAGATGTGAGGTTTGGCCCCGCCCGCCTTTCGCGTCGCCACCATGAAAAGCATCGACGAATTGACCACCCCCGCCGTCCTGCTCGATCGGGTTAGGCTGGAAAACAACATCCGGTCCATGCAGACCGCCTGCGATTCCGCGGGCGTCAAACTCTGGCCGCACATCAAGACCCACAAGATGGTCGAAGTGGCGCGCCGGCAGCTCGCCGCGGGGGCCGAGGGCCTGACCTGCGCCAAGCTCGGCGAGGCCGAGGCCATGCTGCCGTCCGGCGTGAAGCGCATTTTCATCGCGCACTCGCTCGTGGATGTGCGCAGCGCCCCGCGCCTCGCGGCGCTGGCGGACCAGTTGGAGGAACTCCGCGTGGCGGCCACGAGCGTGACGCAGACGGAGGCCCTCGTGAAAGTCGCCGCCGCCGCGGCGCGCCCGCTCAAGGTCATGCTGGCGGTGGACACCGGCCTCGGTCGTGAGGGCGTGCGCTTTGCGGAATACGCCAAGCGCATCGCCGCGTTGGTGAAGGCCTCGCCCTTTCTCACCCTCGTCGGGATCTACACGCATGAGGGCCAGCTTTACGCCGCGGACCCGGCGACGCAGCAGGCGCGCGTGGACGAAGTGTTGGACCGCCTCGCGACCGTGCGCGACGCCGTCGACCCGAAGTTACCCCTCTGGCCCGGCTGCAGTGTGACGGCGAAGCGCATGGCCGCGAGCGGCCGCGTGCAGGTCGTGCGCCCCGGCGCCTACATGTTCGGCGACCTTTCGCTCGCGGTGACCATGAAGGTGATGAAGCGCGACGACGTAGCCGTGCACGTGCTCGCCACCGTGATCGACCGCCCCGAGCCCGGCCTCGCGCTGATCGACGCGGGTTCGAAGGTGTTTTCGTCTGACAAGACTGCGCAGGGCATCTCCGCGATAGACGCCGAGGGACGCGACATTCAGGTCGTGCGCGTTAACGAGGAGCACGGCTACCTCCGCGGTTCCGACGTCGACCTGCTGGAGGTGGGCGACCGGTTGCGGTTCATCCCTGCCCACATTTGCACGGTGATCAACCTCACCGACTACGTCACCGTGATCGAGAACGACGCGGTGGTCGACCGCTGGCGCGTCGACGCCCGCGGCCGCGTGGACTGAGCTAGCTCAGGCCGGTGCGACGGGACGGCCGCTTTCCGCGGATTCGTAGACGGCGCGCACCAGAGACACGGCATTGCGAGCCTCCGGGCCGTTGAGGCCGAGCGGCGTGCCGTCGCGCAGGTGATGCACGAGATCCTGGATCTGGCGCAGGTGGCCTTGGTGGCTGATGGCGTTCGGCGCGCTCGCGCCTGAACCCATGGCGGTGTCGGCGGCGGCCTGGCGGATGGCGTCATCCCCGGGTAGGGCGGTGCGAAAATCCCATTTCGTGATCGTGTCGTCCTCGAGGCAAATCGAGCCGTGCTCGCCGCAGAGTTCGATGCGCCGCGCCCAGCCCGGGTAGGCGGCGGTGGTCGCGGCGATGGTGCCGAGCGCGCCGTTGGCGAAGCGCAGGGCCGCGACGGCGGTGTCTTCGCCCTCGATGCCGGTGTGCACGCGCCGCGTGGTGCGGCTCGCGACCTCGACGGGCATCCCGGCGAACCATTGAAAAAGATCGAGGCCGTGGATGGCCTGGTTCATCGTCGCCCCGCCGCCGTCGAGCGCAAGCGTGCCTTTCCAACCTTGGTAATACTCGGGCTGGCGGTGCCACTTCACCTCGGCGCTGGCGAGCACGAGGCGGCCGAGACGACCGGCGTCAAGGGCGGCCTTGATGCGCTGGGCGCCCCCGCCGAATCGCGCCTGAAAAATCGGCGCCACCACGACTCCCGCCTGCGCCGCGGCGGCTAGGAGGGTGTCGACGCGCTCCACCGTGATCTCGAGCGGTTTCTCGATGACGACATGCTTGCCGGCGGCGATGGCTGCGAGTGCGGGTTCGAGGTGGGCGCCGCTCGGCGTGGTGATGCAGACCACGTCGATGTCGGCCCAGGCGACCAGTGCCGCCACCTCGGTGGTGTGGAACGCCGCGCCGTGTTTATCGGCGAGCGCCTGCACGGTGACGGCATTGCGGCCGGCCACGCCCACGAGTTTGGCGCCGGACGCGTCCGCGATGGCGCGCGCATGGAAGTCCGCAATCATGCCGCTGCCAATAAGCCCGAATCCGAGGTCCCGCGATGAAGTCATATCCGAACGATGAAGAGCGTGAGAGCCGGCGTCGATTTTGGATTGGCCACCAAGAGGACCAAGCCGGAAAAAATTCAGAAGCCAGGAAGCCAAGAACAATTCCTGGTTTCCTGGCGCCTGAATTCTCCCCGGATTGAATCCGAGTCCGGGCGATTGACTCTGCCGCCGCCGCCATGCCTGCTGGCTCCATGGCGCAAAAATCCGATGGCATGACCTACGCCCCGCAAGGCAAGCCCCGTCCGGTGGTGCAACCGGGCGAGTTTGTCTACGCGGCGGCGCACCTCGATCACGGGCACATTTTCGGGCAGTGCAACGGCCTGAACGAGGCCGGCGCGGTGCTGAAATGGGTCTACGATCCGGATGCGGCGAAAGTGGAGGCGTTTCGCAAGGCGTTCCCGCAGGCCAAGGCGGCGCGCAACCTTGATGAAATTCTAGCCGACGCCCACGTGCAGCTCGTCGCCGCGGCCGCCGTGCCCTGCGACCGCGGGCCGCTCGGCTGCCGCGTGATGCGCGCCGGGAAGGACTACTTCACCGACAAGACGCCCTTTACGACCTTGGCGCAATTGGACGAAGCACGCGCTGTCGTGCGGGAGACCGGCCGAAAATACATGGTCTATTTCAGCGAGCGACTGCACGTGGAGAGCGCGATGCACGCCGGCGACCTCGTGCACGGCGGCGCCATCGGCCAGGTCATCCAAGTCCTGGGCCTCGGACCCCACCGGCTGAGCAAGCCTTCGCGCCCGGCGTGGTTTTTCGAGAAGGCCAAATACGGCGGCATCCTCTGCGACATCGGCAGCCACCAGTTCGAGCAATTCTTGTTCTACAGCGGCGCGACCGACGCGACGGTGACCAATGCCGCCGTGGGCAACTTCGCCAATCCCGACACGCCCGAGTTGGAGGACTTCGGCGAGGCCTCGCTTGTCGGTGACAACGGCACGTCCAACTACATCCGCGTCGATTGGTTTACGCCGGCCGGCCTGCGGACGTGGGGCGACGGCCGCACGATCATCCTCGGCACGAAGGGCTACATTGAAATGCGCAAATACGTCGACGTCGGCCGCGATGCCGCGGGCGACAACCTGATCCTGGTCGACGATGCCGGGGAGCAGTTTCTCAACGTCGCCGGGCAAGTCGGCTTCCGGTTCTTCGGGGAACTTATCCTCGACTGCCTCAACCGCACCGAAAAGGCCATGACCCAGGCGCACGCCTTCAAGGCGGCCGAACTCTGCCTCCGGGCGCAGGCGGCGGCGCGGGTGATCGCGCCCGCGGGCTGAGAGGCGCGATTCCTGCGTTGTGGGCCGCGGAGTTTCCGTGTGGGCTCGCGGCATGGGCCTCTTCTCCAAGTCTGAACCTCTCGCCGTCGGCGCGACCGCGCCGGCCGTCAGCGCCGTGACCGACACGGGCGCGACCCTCGCGCTTGCGGACGTCTACGCCGCGCAGCGTTATACCTTGGTTTACTTTTACCCGAAGGCCGACACGCCGGGCTGCACCGCGCAGGGCTGCTCGTTGCGCGACGCCTACGCGACCCTGCTCGACAAGGGCGTGGCCGTGATCGGCGTGAGCAACGACTCGCCCGCGGCCCAGGCGGCGTTTAAGGCGAAGTTTCGCCTGCCGTTCCCGCTTATCGCCGACGAGGATCAGGCCGTGATCAAGGCCTTCGGCGTGCCGACCACCCTCGGCTTTGCCAAGCGCCAGGCCTTTCTCATCAAGGACGGCAAGGTGGTCTGGGCCGACTACAGCGCCTCCACCGCCGAGCAGGCGGCGGACGTGCTGCAGGTGATCGGCTAAGCGCGTCATCGCGCGCTCCGCGGCTTGCGGTGGGCGCGACTTCCCGCCACGCAGGGGGCCGGAATTTATGCTCCCCCTGATTCCCGCCCCGGAAGACCCCGCCGCGCGGCCCGCGTGGCGCGAGCAACTGCACCAGTGGCGCCGCAGCACGCGCGCGCTCATCGGCTACGACGGCTCGCTCTACGACCGGCCGGAGTTCACCTGGGCGCGCCGCAACTACGTCTGTTATTTCCTGATGATGACGGAGCAGGCGTGGCTCGACCGCGCCAACGGGCGCTTCGACACCGCGCGTTTCCTGCGGGACATGGACGCACGTTACGGTGGCGTCGACAGCGTGCTGCTGTGGAACGCCTACCCCTGCATCGGCGTGGATCCGCGCAACCAGTATGACCTCTACCGCGACTGGCCGGGCGGGCTTAAAGGCGTGCGCGCGGTCGTCGACGCCTTGCACGCCGCGGGGGTGAGGGCGTTTGTTTCCTACCAGCCGTGGGACACCGGCACGCGCCGCGAGCCGGGCGACCGGATGGAGCGCTACGCCGGCGGCGAGACGCGCGTGCGGGCGCGGGGCAAGAGTGACTTTGAGCAGCTGGCCGGGCTCGTGGTGGCGACGGACGCCGACGGCGTGTTTCTCGACACCATGACCGGCGGCGATGCCGAGATGCGGCAGCGGCTCGACGCGTTGCGGCCCGGCGTGACGCTGAACCCGGAGTGCGTGCCGGCCGTCGAGTCGCTGGCCTCGCACCACATGAGCTGGGGCCAGGCCATGCCGCACCACCTCGAGGTGCCCGGCGTGCTGCGCAGCCGCTGGTTCGAGCGCCGGCACGTGCAATACGAGACGAACCGCTTCTCCCCGGACCTGACCGACGAACTGCACGTCGCCTGGATGAACGGCTCCGGCATGCTGATCTGGGAAAACATGTTTGGCTCCTGGACCGGCCACAACGCGCGCTTCGCCTCGCTGTTGCGCGGGCTCGGGCCGGTGTTGCGGCGTTACGCGGAGGTGTTTGCCGGCGAGGATTGGACGCCGCTCGTGGACACCGGCACGCCGCGGGTCTACGCCTCGGCGTGGGGCGCTGCGGGGATGCGCCTCTGGACCCTCGTCAACCGCGCGCACGAGGCGGCGGAAGGTGACGGCCCGGTGATCGATCCGTCGGCGGGGGTGCGCTGGTTCGACTTGGTCGCCGGCCGCGAACTCGCGCCGGTCCGGCGCGGTGCGAACACGCATCTGCCCGTGCAGCTGCGCGCTCGTGGGGCGACGGCGTTGGCGGCCATGTCGGCCGCGCAGGTGACGCCTGCCTTTGAGGAATTCCTGGCCCAGCAGGCGGCGGTCGATGCGCGGGCTGATTGGGACGCCACCCCGCCGGAACTCGACGAGCGGCTCTCCCCGCCGCCGGTGGTGGCGATTTCCACGAACGTGCCCGCCGGGATGGTCGAGGTGCCGGCGGGGGCAACCACTCTGCGCACCCGTTATCGTCAGCGCGAATGCGGTTTTTACACCGATGCCCATACGGAGCGCCTCCCGTATCAATGGGACTGGGCCGTCTGCACCGTCCACGCGGGCATGACCCACGAGCGGCCGGCGCGCTGGGGTCGTGTTGGCATTGATAGGTATACGG
>JBMSWZ010000021.1:0-10446 GCA_049425105.1 Cephaloticoccus sp. | reverse complement strand
GCCGTCATCAGCGTTTCAGGCACATAGACGCCTCCGTAGACGCCAAAGTGGCCGGCCGGGTCAGGCAGTGAAAATCGGTCCAGCGAGTCGGGCGGAACGGGCGTGGCGGATGACATGGGATGTTTATCGCTACGCGGCGTCCCGCCGGGCGCAACGTCGTTTTTAATCCCGAGCGGCGTTCAGGCGGGCCAACAAGGTCCAGATCACCTCGCGCGGCAGGCTGACCGTGTTGACCAGACGGACCACCGACCGGGGGTCGGCCATGCGGGTCGAGGAGAAATCAAATGCACGGATCGCCGGATAGTCCTGCCCGCGCAGCAAGGCATCCGGAGCTTTCCAGAGGGCCGCGGAGTCCGGGGCTCCGCACACCATGCCGGTGACCCACATCGTGGCGCCATCGACACCGCTGCGGAGGTTGGAACGACTCATCAAACGATCGTGCAACCGCCCGAAACATTCGGCATCGGGCTCCTGCAGCAGCAGGAGTTGCAGCCGGTCAATTTCCGCCGCGGTTTCGGCGGTCCGGACCAAGGACTCGAAGTCGGCCAGCGCCGCCGACAAGTCAGCCTCGGTCTGATCGATGAGATACTGCTGCGCCAAGGTTTCCCGCGGACCCAACGCGGCGGAGTAATGGCCGAGCAATCGTTTCGCCGCCGGGAGATCGCGTGCCTCCCGCAGCAGGGCGAGATGCAGCGAGATGTATTGCAGGTTCCACGGGCCGCGAAACACCTCGGCCAATTGGGACCGGGCCTTGTCCTTGCGTCCCATGGTCAGGTCGATCCGCGCCTCGACCAGCAGTCGGGCGAAGCCGGGGAGTTGCTCCAAGGCCCCCGCGTCCCGGGTGGCTAACGTCCTCGCCACGTCCGGCAGCTGCAGGGCGAGCATCAGCGACCGCACCCAAACGGCGCTGTGCGGCTTGTCACGGCCGACCATTGCCAGGCTGTGTTCTGCCAATCGGTCCATGCGATTCAGGCACAACAACGCATCATGGAAGGTCAGCGCCGTCTTCTCCGCCTGCGCGGGGTGCTTGCCCATGAGCTCGGCAAAAAGGTCGTCCGCATACGCGTAGCTGCCTTGGAACATGCTGATCTGCCCCATCAGCAAGGCCGCGTCGTAGTTGTCGGGATCGCGGATGCGGGCAGCCGCCAGGATCCGGTAGGCCGCGGCGTAGTCACCCGCATTGATGGCGGCGCGGCTCTGGCCATAAAACTGGGCTGACTGGGCCAGCCGGATGGTCGGCCAGGCCGGCGGCCACGCCACCCGCCACCACGCCACCGGGGCATTGCCGGCGAACCGCATCGTCCCCCAAACCGCTACGGTGCCACCCAGATACGGAATCAAAATCAAAGCGCCCAGAATCAACAGCGCCCGCCCCCAGTAGGGTCGCACGTGTGCGGCCGGCACACTGCACCGCCAACCGGCGGGCGTGCGGTGCAACAAAGGGCAAACCCGGCATTGGAACCGCTCGGCCGACTCCCACTCCAAGGCAGCCACACAGCGGTGCGCCGGCGCCCGGTGGTCGTCCGAATCCGCTTGGCACGGCGCCGCCTGCCGGCGACCGCGCAGCACAAACCAGGTCTTACGGACGTTCCATTAGACCAGCGCCCAGACCAGTCGAAGGCCATCAGCTGCCGCGCCCGGTCGCATCTCCGCTCAGTTTGCCGGGGATTGGGCCTGACCGGACTTTTTCCGGCGGCGGTAGGCAATGAATCCGGCGACCGAAAGGAGGACGCCAATCTGCGCGTAAGTCGACGGCTCCGGCACATAGCCGCCCGGACCCATTTGCGGCGTGATCGCGCCGAGGGCGGCGAAGGTGAGCGTGCTGCTCGTGCCACCGTTGACGCCGGCGAGGTCCTGATTGAGCGCATTGCTCTGTGTCGACGTGAAGGAGATCATCGCGATGCGGCTGTCGTAGGTCAGCGTGTAATTCGCAAAGGGCGAAGCCGTGGCGGGGTTGGCATCGTTGTCCGCGTAGGTGCGGATAGCGGTCTGCAGTTGCGCAAAACTCAGGCCGAAAGTCAGCCACGCGTCGGCGTTGCCGCCGTAAGACTGGCCGTCAACGGCCGTGGCACTTTGCAAATCGTAGGACTGGTTCAACGTCAGGGTGATCGCCGTCTGGGAGGCGAAGCTCCACGTGGTCGTGCTCGGGCCGGTGTTCGCGCCGGTGCCCGGCGTGCCAAAAGTCACGGTGCGCGAAAGGTTGTTCACGTTGCCGGCGCTTTCGCTCATCATAACAATCAAGTCCAGGTCGCCATCACCATCGAGGTCCATGCCGACACCCCAATTGCCACCGTTACCCCACTTGTCGTCAGCGGAATAATCGTTCATGCGGGCGCGGAAAAAGAGATAATCGGTCGTCGGGGCAAAGCTGGCAGTGCCGGCTTGCGAAGCCATGGTGAAGATGCCGTTGTCACCGACAAAGTCATCGGCACCTTGGCCAGTCTGCTGGTCACCCGAAAAATCAACCATGGCGCCGCCGCCAAAGGTCCACGTCGTCCAGCCCGTGTTGGTGGTGGCATTCAGCGTCTGAGCCCGGGCGGCGGAAGCACCGCTCAAAGCCAGTGCGAGTAGCAGAAGACTCGTGATGGGGTTGAGATGTCGCATTGCAGGGTAAACACCCTATAAAAAACACCCCAGAGACAAGTGCGCATAAGCGCATGGTATTTTCGGCTTAGTATAAGCCCGCTCCTACCTAAGTAGTCTTACGCATGCGCCGTTGCGGCAAATTTGACCACCACCAACGTGAAGTCATCCCGTTGCGGCTCCGCGCCGGTGAAGCGGTGCACGTTTTCGAGAATGCCGTCGTTCAATTCCTTGGCGGAACGGCCATGGAGGGTTCGAACGGTATCGGCCAACCGGGTCCCGGAAAACTCCTTTCCTTCTTCATTCGGGGCCTCGGTGATGCCATCGGTATAAAGCACCAGCACATCGCCCGGGTTGAAGGCTTCCGCATGGTCTGCAATGACTTTCGCAAATATTTCGTCCGGCACCATGCCCAGGGACATGCCTTCGGAACCAACATAGGTCTCGTCCGGCACCCCCGTCAGTGGATTGCGCCGCGAAAGCAGGGGGAGTTCATGCCCGGCCCGGGCGAAGGTCACGGTCGCCGCATCCAAATCGATCACCGCATAAAGCATGGTGATATACATGCCATTGCTGAGATTGCCACCGATGGCCCGGTTGACTTCGGCCAGCGTCGCCGCCGGGGAATCGTGCCGGGGCGCGATCTGGCGCAGGCTGGTCCGGCAGATCGCCATCAACAACGAAGCCGGGATACCCTTGCCGGAAACGTCCGCCACCGCCACCCCCAACCGCCGGGGGGAAAGGGCGAACACGTCATAAAGGTCGCCGCCGACCTTCTGCGCAGGCGAATAACGGGCGTCGATGTCGAGACCGGCGATTTCCGGCATCACATCGGGCAGCAGCATCTGCTGGATGCCGCTCGCCAGCGACAGGTCCAGGTCCAGCTGTTTCTTTTCAAGTTGGAAATTCAGGAAGCGCGAATTGTGCAGGGCCAGCGCGGCCTGCTCGGCCAGCGACTGCATGAGGGAAAAATCCGCGCCGGTGAACGGAGTGCCGTCCGTGGAGTTGGCCACGGCGAGCACGCCGAAAAAGTTGTCGCGAAACTGCAGCGGCACGGCGATCACCGAGCGCACCAGCAGCGACGGGTCGGCATGGCGCACGACGCGGTCGTCCGTCACCGCATCGGCAATGAGCTGGCCCTTGCCGCTCTGCACCACCGCGCCGACCACCCCCTCGTCGTCGGGAAAAGTCTCCGAGCGCAGGACCTGCTTGATGAACTTGGCGCGCGTCGTCAGCTTCTCGCTGGCGGCGGGGGGCAACGGCCGGTGCGGGGGAAACAGGCCCTCGACCGCGACGCCCCGCATCTGGCCGTCGCCCGTGCGCTCGAACAGCGCCGCGCTCAGCGCTCCGGAGCAAAGGATGGCGGCGTGCACGATGCGCTGGCGCAGTTCTTCCTGCGTCAGCCCCTCGCCCAGCGCCTCGACCATGTGGTGCATGAAGTCCACCACCAGTTCGCGCTCCTGGATGACCTGCTGCTTTTCCTCCTCGAGGCGCGCGGCCTGCTTCTGCGCGCGGTAAAGCGGCAGGAGAAGCGCCAGGACGCCGAAGAAGCCGCCGATCAGGAGGAGAACCATGGGGCAGTTGGTTTGGCACGCCCCCGCCCCCCGGGCAATGCGGAATGCACGGCAATTGCGCCAGCCCCGCGCGTCACTTGTGGTCGACGCGATTCTTCAGGAAGGAAAGCACGTCCTGAAACTTCGAGCGGTTGCTCTCGTCGACCGACACGAGGCTTTCGTGCGCTTCAAGCACCATGCGGGCGCTCGCAAGTTCATCCTGCTGCTCCTGGGTGAGCGCGCGGTCGCACTTGTCGAAGTTCATCTGGAAGTCGCCGGAATCGACGATCATGAGGCGATGCAGGCCGAGGTTGCGGACGAGCTCAAGATTGCGCTGCCCCACCCGCGCCAACACCAGCCGGCCGCGGCCGCCGGTGGCCGCGCGCAGGGCCAGGGCCGCTCCGGCCAGCACGCCCAGAAACGTGCTGTCAATGCTGGTGCAGTGGTGAAAATCGATCACGAAGCGTTCCTTCCCCTGTGCGATCATCCCCGTGATGAAATCGCGCAGGCACCCGCTGTTTTGAAAGCAGGCACGGCCGTCGATGCGCACGACCACCGGGTCGGAATACGCGTCAACGAGGAAGACCGGTTTGTCGTTATCGACCATGAGGACGCAACGTCACGCAGGTTTGGTGAAATTGCAAAACAGGGTCACAGTCGGACAATCCAACCGGAAGTCGACTCAGCTCTTGGTGACAATCTGGCGAAGGACG
This sequence comes from Cephaloticoccus sp., assembly GCA_049425105.1. Lineage (GTDB taxonomy): Bacteria > Verrucomicrobiota > Verrucomicrobiia > Opitutales > Opitutaceae > Cephaloticoccus. The sequence goes on along the minus strand of JBMSWZ010000021.1, from coordinate 5,597 downwards.
AAGGGCAGGATGCCGCCATGCTGGTAGTAATCGACCTCGATCGGCGTATCGATGCGGCAGCGGACCGGCACCATCTCGACCATGCCGTCCTTGCGCGTGATGCGCAGGGTCAGATCCTGCTGCGGCTTCAGCGCGGGGCTCAGGCCAATCACGTCGTAGGTCTCGGTGCCGTCGAGCTTCAGGGTCTGGGCGGTGACGCCCTCCTTGAACTGGAGCGGGAGCACGCCCATGCCGACGAGGTTGGAGCGGTGGATGCGCTCGAAGGACTGCGCCACCACGGCCTTCACGCCGAGGAGGCTTGTGCCCTTGGCCGCCCAGTCGCGCGAGGAGCCGGTGCCGTATTCCTGGCCGGCGATGACCACGAGGGGCACGCCGCGCTCCTTGTAGGTCATCGCGGCGGCGTAGATCGACATCTCGGTGCCTTCGGGCTGGAGCTTGGTGAGGCCGCCTTCCTTGGGCGCGACCATGAGGTTCTTGATCCGCACGTTGGCAAACGTGCCGCGGGTCATGATGCGGTCGTTGCCGCGGCGGGAACCGTAGGAGTTGAAGTCGAGAAACTCCACGCCGTGCTCCGTGAGGAAGCGCCCGGCGGGCGAGTCCTTCTTGATCGCGCCGGCGGGCGAGATGTGGTCCGTCGTGACGGAGTCGCCAAAGATGCCCATGGCGCGCGCGCCCTTGATCTCGGTGATGGTGCCGGGCTCGAGGGAGAAGTCGGTGAAGAACGGCGGCTCCTGGATGTAGGTCGACTCGCGGTCCCAGTCGTAGACGTTGCCGGTGGAAGCCGGGATTTCATTCCACTTCGGATTCTGCGAAGCGAAGTCGGCGTAGAGCGCCTTGAACACCTCGGGCTTGAGGGCCGCGGCCATCTGGTCGCGGATCTCCGTGAGGGTCGGCCAGAGGTCCTTGAGGTAGACGTCTTTCCCGTCCTTGTCCTTGGCGATGGGCTCGGAGGCCATGTCGATGTCGGCGCGGCCGGCGAGCGCGAAGGCCACGACCAGCGGGGGCGACATCAGGAAGTTGCTCTTGATGTTCTGATGCACGCGCGCCTCGAAATTGCGGTTGCCCGAGAGCACGGAGGCGGCGACGAGGTCGTTCGACGTCACGGCCTTTTCGATCTCCGGGTCCAGCGGACCGGAGTTGCCGATGCAGGTCGTGCAGCCGTAGCCGACTGTCTGGAAGCCAAGCTGGTCAAGGTAGGGTTGGAGGCCGGTCTTGTTGAGGTAGTCGGTGACGACGCGCGAACCGGAGGCCAGCGAAGACTTGACAAGCGGATTGACGGTGAGACCGCGCTCCACCGCCTTCTTGGCCAGGAGGCCGGCCGCGAGCATGACGCTCGGGTTGGAGGTGTTGGTGCAGCTGGTGATGGCGGCGATCAGCACGCTGCCGTGGCCGAGGGGCGTGCCGCGCACGGTGGCGGCGGCCTTGCCGAGGTCAGCGGCGGCCTTCCCAAAACCGCCGTCGGCGACGGGCTTCGCGAAGGTCGCGGAGAAGGACTCCTTGAGCTTCGGCAGCTCGATGCGGTCCTGCGGGCGTTTCGGACCGGCGACGCTCGGGACGACGGTCGAGAGGTCGAGCTCCACGTCGACGGAGTAGTCAATCTGACCCTTTTGCGGAATGCCCCACAGGCCCTGGGCCTTGTAGTAAGCCTCGTAAAGGGCGACATGCGCCTCGGGGCGACCGGTGCCGCGGAGATAGAGGGACGTTTCCTCGTCAATCGGGAAGAAGCCCATGGTGGCGCCGTATTCGGGCGCCATGTTGGCGATGGTCGCGCGATCGACCAGCGGGAGGGCTTTCGCGCCGGGGCCGTAGAATTCGACGAACTTGCCGACGACTTTCTTCTTGCGGAGCAACTCGGTGATCGTGAGCGCGAGGTCGGTGGCGGTGACGCCTTCCTGCAACGCGCCGGTGAGGTGCACGCCGACCACGTCCGGTGTGAGGAAATACACCGGCTGGCCGAGCATGCCGGCCTCGGCCTCGATGCCGCCCACGCCCCAGCCCACGACGCCAAGGCCGTTGATCATGGTGGTGTGGGAGTCGGTGCCGACCAGCGTGTCGGGATAGATCGTGCCGTTCCCGTCCTTGAGCACGCCCTGGGCGAGATACTCGAGGTTGACCTGGTGGACGATGCCGATGCCCGGGGGCACGACCTTGAAGGTATCGAAGGCCTGCATGCCCCACTTCACGAACTGGTAGCGCTCGCGGTTGCGGGAGAATTCCAGCTCGAGGTTCTTGGCAAACGCCTCCGGGGATCCGGCGAAGTCGACTTGCACGGAGTGGTCGACGACGAGGTCCACCGGCACGAGCGGCTCGATGATCTTCGGGTCCTTACCCAGTTGGTGGACGGCGGAGCGCATCGCGGCGAGATCGACGAGCAGCGGCACGCCCGTAAAGTCCTGCAGCACGATGCGGGCGACGACGAACGGCACCTCGGCGGTGCGCGCCGCCTTGGCCTGCCAGCCCGCCAGCGATGCGACGGCCTCCTCGCTCACCCGCTTGCCGTCGCAATTGCGCAGCAACGACTCCAGCACCAGGCGGATGGAAACCGGCAGGCGGTCCACCGCGTAGCCAGCGGCCTTGAGGGCCGGCAGCGAATAGAAGGTGTGGGAGGCACCATTGGCGGTAAAGGTGCCGCGCGTGTTGAACTGGTTCGGGAGACTCATGGAGCGACGATCAGTGGTGTTGGAATGAAAACGCGCGGTCACAGGGGCCGCACGGGGTGCGATCAGGCGGACAGGGCGGCCTTGACGGCGTCATAGTTCGGCAGCTCGGTCGGGGCCGGGGTCTGCTCGGCGTATTTCACCTTGCCGTCCTTGCCGATGACGAAGGCCGCGCGGGCAGACGTGTCACCCACGCCAGCGAGCATCGGGAAGAGCACATCGTAGGCCTTGGTGACCTCTTTGTTCAGGTCGCTCACAAGGGTGGTCGTGATGCCGTTGGCCTTGGCCCAAGCCTCTTGCGCGAACGGGCTGTCGACGCTGATGCCGATGACCTTGGCGCCGACGCTCTCGTAAGCAGAAAGCCCGGCCGTCACGTCGCAGAATTCCTTGGTGCACACGCCGGTGTAGGCCAGCGGGAAGAAGAGCAGCACGACCGGACCCTTGGCCAGTTCGGCACTCAGGGACACGTCGGCCAGACCTGCGGCGGTCTTGCTCTTGAGGGTAAAGTCGGGGGCGGTGGAACCGGCGGCGATGGGCATGGTAGGTGAATTGAGGGTTATGGCTGCCGCGGCGGCGGAGGCGTCGCGGTCGGGAGACGAAAGGTAGAAGCCGCCCGCGCCCACTGACAAACCGAATTTCCGGATAGAAGGGTCGATTCTATTTTCCCAACCTGCCCCATAAGATTTGTTTGCGCGACCCGCCGCGCGCCGCGTTAATCACCGGCCCGTTTATGAACCTGATCGAAGACCTGCAATGGCGCGGCCTCCTGGCCGACTGCACCGACCTCCCCGCGCTCACGGAGCGCCTGAACCACGGTGCGCTCGCGTTGTATTGCGGCTTCGACCCGACCGGCGACTCGCTGCATGTCGGCCACCTCATGGGCCAGCTCACGCTGCGCCGCTTTCAGCTGGCGGGCCACCACCCCATCGCCCTCGCGGGCGGCGCCACCGGCATGGTCGGCGACCCCTCCGGCAAATCCGCCGAACGCAACCTGCTCTCGCGCGAGCAGCTCGCGCACAACGTCTCGTGCATCAAGCAGCAGCTCGCCCGCCTGCTCGACTTCGAGGCCCCGCAGAACCCGGCGGTGCTCGTGGACAACGCCGACTGGACCGCACCGCTCAGCTTCCTCGATTTCCTGCGCGACATCGGAAAGCATTTTTCAGTCAACCAAATGCTCGCCAAGGACTCGGTGAAGTCCCGCATGGAAGGCGACAGCGGCATCAGCTACACCGAGTTTTCCTACCAGCTGCTGCAGGCGAACGACTTTTACCACCTGCGCAAAACGCAGAACTGCGAACTCCAGATCGGTGGCTCGGACCAGTGGGGCAACATCACCGCCGGCACGGACCTAATCCGGAAGAAGCTCGGCGTGCCCGCCTGGGGCTGGACCTTCCCGCTCATCACCAAGGCGGACGGCACCAAGTTCGGCAAGACCGAGGGCGGCGCGGTCTGGCTCGATCCGGTCCGCACCAGCCCCTACAAGTTCTACCAGTTCTTCATCAACACCGAGGACGCCAAGGTCAGCGAATACCTGCGCAAGTTCACCTTTCTTTCGCGCCCCGAGATCGAGGCCCTGGAGGCCGCGCATGCCGCCAACCCCGGTGCCCGCGAAGCCCACAAGGCGCTCGCTCGCGAGGTCACGAAGCTCGTGCACGGCGAATCCGCGCTCGACGCCGCGCTGAAGGCCAGCGCGATTCTGTTTGGCGCCGAGATCGGCGACACCACCGAGGAAACCTTCCGCGATGTCGTCGGCGAAGTCCCGACCAAGCCCCTGCCCCGCGCCTCGCTCGACGGCGCCGGCACCCCCTTGGTCGAGCTGCTGGTGCTGTCCGGCCTATGCCCCTCGAAGGGCCAGGCCCGCAAGGACATCGACGGCGGCGGTATCTACGTGAACAACGTCAAGTCCCCTGAAAACGCCCGCGTCATCACCGCCGCGGACCTGCTGTTCGGCAAGTATCTCCTGCTCCGCAAGGGCAAGCGCAGCTACGCCGTGCTGACTGCGGAGGACTGAGCCGGCCTCACCTTCCCTTCGGCGGCTGCCAGAGTTCGACGCGGTTGCCCTCGCCGTCCTTGATCCAACCGAATTTGCCGAATTCCGACTCCTCGATCTTCGGGTCAACCCAGACGCCCTCCTGCTTCAAGGCGGCGAGCACGCGTTTGAGGTTTTTCACCCGGTAGTTGAACATGTGCCCCTGCTGGCCGCGGCCGAGATACTTGGTGTCGGCCGCGAACGGGCTCCATACCGTCGAACCCGGCTTCTCCGGATCATCGGGGTCCCGCCACGCAAATGAGCAGCAACCCCAGTTGGGATTCACCGGCAAGCCCAGATGTTTTTCATACCAACCCGCCAATTTTTGGGGATCCCTCGCCTTAAAAAATACGCCGCCGAGGCCCGTCACGCGCGACTTCTTTTTCATCCGGCACACCGTGTCAATTGAGCCGATTGGTGTCGATGGGATTTCCGATCGCGGGGCCGGGCGACATTCCGCGTTGCGCATGGGTGTCGCAAGTCGTTCGTTCGGTGGACGTGAGCCTTATCCCCCGTGCCTTGTCCCGACTGCAATCCGACCGTCCGCTCAGGATTGTCGGCTTGGGCGACAGCATCACCGGCATCTACTACCACACCGGGGCAACCCTGGCGTGGCCTGAAGTGCTGGGAATCAAGCTGCGGGCGCTTTTCCCGCAGGCGCCGATCGAGATCATCAACGCCGGTATCAGCGGACACACCACCGCCGACGGGTTGACGCGGTTGGAATCAGATGTGCTCGCCCATGCACCAAACCTCGTGGTGGTCATGTTTGGCATGAACGACGTGGTCAGGTCCACGCCGGAAGCCTACGCCGATCATCTTCGCAGGATCGTTCGCCAACTTAGCGCTCGCGGCGTCGAGGTGGTCCTGATGACGCCGAACTCCGTCTACGATGAGGATCCGGCACGCCC
>JBMSWZ010000020.1:0-10465 GCA_049425105.1 Cephaloticoccus sp. | reverse complement strand
ACTCCGCACACGGCGGGGGGCCGGGCGGACCAGGACGAGGCGATCGTGCGGCATTTTCTGGAAAACTTCGCCCGCTTTGCCGCCGGGGAGAACAAACTGACCGATCGCGTGGTCTGAGCGGCCCGAGTGAAACGGATTGAGCTTTTTCCGCATCCGGGGGACATCTCAGCCTGTATCCCCTCATACCTCGGTGTCTCAGCGCCGGACGACTAACCCGGCGCCCGGTCTACCCCCATCCGTTATCTAACCCAATCCCGAATATGAAGAAATCGACCCGCTTGATCATCACGGCCGCCGCCATCGCCGGCCTTTACGCCGGTTCCCTCGCCTCCACGGCCCACGCCCAAGACGCCGGCGCTCCCGCCGCCGCCTCGGACGCCAAGGCCAAGGACTCGTGCAAGGGCAAGGAGGGCTGCAAGGCCGACTGTGAGAAGTGCAAGGACAAGGAGTCCTGCAAGGCGAAGGAGGGCTGCAAAGCCAAGGAAAGCTGCAAGGCCAAGGAGTCCTGCAAAGGCAAGGACGGCTGCGGCGCCAAGTAAGAATTCCCGCCACCCGGCCCTCGTCCCGGTGGCGTGACTGACGGGCCGGATTCGCATTGAATCCGGCCCGTTTCTTTTTCCATGCCCGCCAACGCCTTCAACGGCCACACCGACTACGGCATCGGCCTCGGCCTCCGGGTGCCGCACTATGGCCACATCCTCGCCGAGACGCCGGACGTCGCTTGGTTCGAGATTATTTCCGAGACCTTCATGGTCGACGGTGGGCGTCCGCTCGAGGTGCTCGACGCCATCCTTGAGCAATACCGGGTGGTGCAGCACGGCGTTTCGCTCTATTTTGGCTCGGCCGACCGGCCCGACCGCGCGCACCTGCGCAAGCTGAAAGTGCTGGTGAAGCGCACGAACACGCCGTGGCTCTCGGACCACCTGTGCTGGGGCAGCGTTGACGGCACCTATTCGCACGACCTGCTGCCGATGCCCTACACCTTCGCGGCGGCGAAACGCACCGCGGAAAAGATCCGGATGGCGCGCGATTTCCTGGAAGTGCCCATCTGTGTCGAAAACGTTTCCAGCTACACCGAGTTCCACCAGTCCGAGATGACGGAGTGGGAATTCCTCTCCGAGGTCGTGGAACGCGCCGACTGCGGCATCCTCCTCGACGTGAACAATATTTACGTGTCGTCGCAGAACCACGAGTTCGACCCCTATGCCTACCTCGACGGCATTCCCGCCGACCGGGTGGGCCAGATGCACATCGCCGGGCACACGAAGTTCGAGAATTACCTGCTCGATACGCACGACCACCCGGTGCTCGACCCGGTGTGGAAACTTAAACCCCTGGCCCCGCGCCGCTGCGGCGTGACCGCCACACTCGTGGAGGGGGACGACCGCATCCCGTCGTTTGAGGAAGTCCACGCCGAGGCGCTCAAGGCCAACGCCTACATTGATGAAGCCCGCCAAAGCCGCCGCCGCGCCCCGACGCGCGCCTGAGCGCATCCGCAGCACCGCGGAACTTCGCGCCTTCCAGCGCCTGATGATGCAGGCGGTGACGCGGCCGCTCGCGCCGGGGGCGAAGGCCCAGCGGCGCTGGACCGACGGCCGACGGGCGGAAGACGTGGTGGGCAGTTTTGCCAAGGCCAACTCGCGGCTCTCCGCCCTCGCGCGGATCGAGATTTACAACCGCATGTATTGGTTTCGCACGCTCGACTCGCTGCACGAGGATCTGCCGGGTTTGCGCGCCGTGCTGGGCGAGCGGAAATTTACGCGGTTGATCGAGACTTACCTGACGCGCGAGCCCTCGCGTTCATACACGCTGCGCGACCTGCCGGCACGCTTGGAGAAATTCATTCGCCGCCACCCCCGGCTCACCGCGCCGCACACCGCGCTCGCGGCGGACATGGCCGCCTTTGAATGGGCGCAGATCGAGTGTTTCGACGGCGCGGCGCGGACGGCGGCGACGCCCGACGACGCCCGACGACCTCGCCGATGCGCCGCCCGCGCGGCTGAAACTCGACCTGCAGCCGCAGATCAAGCTGCTCGCCTTGCGCCATCCCGTCGACGAATACGCCATCGCGCTGAAGCGCGATGCGCTGCGGGCCGACGCGAGCAACGCGGTCGATGCCGCGACGCGCAAGCGCTCCCGGCGGCGCTTGGTCAAACGCCCCGCAGCCAAGCGAACCTGGCTGGCGGTGCACCGCCATGAAGGCGGCATTTATTACAAGCGCCTCGAGCGGCCGGCTTATCGACTGCTGTCGGCACTCCGTGACGGTCAGCCACTGGCGCGCGCCGTGGCGGCGGCCGGACCTAAAGTGAAACCCGAGCAGGTCCAGGCGTGGTTCACGAACTGGATGCAGCTCGGCTGGTTCTGTCCGCGGAAATAGTTTCGTGTCCCCAAACCTCCCACCCCCATGAACCTCAAGGCCCGCTTCACCCAGCTCGAAACCCTCCTGACGTCGGTCGGCGCGTTTCTTTTCCCTCTCGTCCTGCTCGTCATGTGCCTCTTCTGGGGCTGGCAGTTTTTCCAGACCGGCAAGGGCAAGCTTATGAACCTCGACCGCACGGCGGGCTATTTCGCGAGCTTCGATATCCCGCTGCCCAAGCTCAACGCGTTTATGGGGCCGGCCTGACGGAGGTGGGCGGCGGTTTGCTGCTGATCGTCGGCCTGGCTTCGCGCGTGATCGCGCTGCCGTTGATCGTCGTGATGCTCGTGGCCTACGCGACGGCGGACCGTGAGGCGCTCCTGGCGGTGTTCAGCGATCCGGACCAGTTTACGTCGGCGGCGCCGTTCCTGTTTTTCCTGACCTGCGTGATCATTTTCGCCGCCGGCCCGGGCAAATTCTCACTCGATGCGTGGCTCAAGCGGCCGGGCGCGGGCAAGTAACGGCTCAGCCTCGGGGCGGCGGGCAGCAAAGGTCCTCGTAGGCGTAGACCACCGCGCCGATGTAGATCGGCATGGTGATGAAGATGCCAATGCCGATGATCGCCAGGCCGAGCACCGCGATGAGGGAGCCGAGGAGCAACAGGCCGAACATCCGCCACCATTGCGCGGTGATGACCCGACGGCTCACTTCCATCGCCGCCCAGAATTCCAGGCGCTGGTCGATGACCAGCAGGTAGGCGAACATGTAGGCGACGCCCAGGTATATGCCGGGCAGAATGAGCAGGAGCAGGCCGATCGTCGTCAGCAGCGAAGACACCAAGGTGGCCAGCATGAGCGGCACAAAGGCGATCGAGAAGCCGGCGAACACATCGCCGAGTTCCGAGTGCTCACCCCGGATGCGTTTGAGGTAGAGCAGATACAGGCCGCCGTAAAACACGCCGGTAAACAGGATGCCGACAACCATGCCGGCGAACGGGATAAGGTTGGCCAGCAATACGACAAAGAACCAGATCAGGGTCCCGCCGACGAGTGGCCAGAAGTTGGCCTTGAGCAGTTCCCAACTGCGCTCGAGGCAGCCGAAAACATCGAGCTTGTGGGCGCGGGCGATGAGGTCGGCGGCGTAGGCCGCGGGATCGACCTTCACTTCGCCCGTCGGCGCCGCCGCCGTGGAGGGGGTGCCTCCGAGCACGGGTGGTGGCTGGCTTGCGCCGGCGTCGTTGAATTCCGGGAAGTCCCCGAGCCGCCGCCATTGGTCCTCGCCGGCGCGTCGCGCCTGCGTATCAAGGCTGGCCCGGCCATCGCCGCCCCACGAGCGGAGCTGTTCCACGGTTGCTGGTCCGTATTCCTTGCCGTCGCCTCCGATGATGGTGAACATGGCCGCAGTGTCACGGTTGTGACCCGGGGCGTCAATCCCCGAGCCCGCCGTCGCGCTTCAACCGGCTGCGCGTCCGGCCTTCCGTGCTGATCTTTTTCCAGTTCTGGCGGGCGGCGCGGTCGAGGACGGGGTCGGCCTTGCGGGCAAAAGGCCGAAGCAAATGAAAATCAACTGTATTTTACCGAGCGTGAATTCTAGGGCATTGACCTAGTTATTCCTTAACGCAAATCTGATGCTCATTCCGACAGCACCGAATCATGTCTGTCCGTAAGCATTTCAACCCAAAGTCTCCATGATTAAGCCATTGAAAGTTTTCACCGTCATGCTGCTCGCCGCTTTGGGCGGCACGATGGTCCGGGCGGTCGAGGAAGCGTCACCCGCACGCAACACGGCCATTTTTGTCACCAATCGCGCCGGCGCCGAGTATGACGGCCAGCTCCCCGTCCTCGAGGACTTCCTCGCCGCCAAGCTCTCCGATTCCGGTTTCAGTCTGATGAGCCGCGAGCTGATGGTGGCCGCCGCCAGCAAGCTCGATCCCGCCAGTGAAAACCCGAACGACGTCCTGGGTGCGCAGTTGGAGGACCAGTCCTCCGCCTTCCGGCTCGCCCAAGGCATGGGCGCCGACTACATGCTGTCCGCCTCGATCACCAGCATCTCGAAGCAGAAGCGTAACGTGAACGCCTACGGCGTGCAGCTCGCCAACTACACCTACACCCTGCGCGTCAGCTATAAGGTTGTTGATGCCGCGGGCGGCGGTTCGCTCACCGGCGGCGTCGCCACCGCGACTAAGACCGAGCAGAACACGGTCCACGCCAATCAGAGAATGGCGACCGGCGATCTTGACGAAGAGTCGATCGTTTCGAGTTTATTTGATGACGCTACTACCCAGATTGCCGCCGCCCTCCGCACCAAGGTCGCGATGGGTCGCATCGCCGCGCAGAAGGCCAAGGCCGCCCCGGTCACCATCACGATCAACGTGCAGACCGCTGACCTTTATATCCCCGACGTCCAGCTCGGGCCGCAGAACACCGTTTCGATCAAGGACGGCAAACTCGCCGTCGCCCCGCTTGAAGTCACCGTCGAGGTCGACGGCCTCGCCGTGGGCTCCGCCCCGGGTAAGGTCACCCTTAAACCCGGCCTGAGCAAGCTGCGCCTCACCCGCGAGGGCTACCAAACGTGGGAGCGCACCATCAATGCCGTCGACGGCCAGTCCCTCAACGTCGCGATGCAGATGAGCCCCGAGGGTCTCGCTCGCTGGCAGGAACTCACCGTGTTCATGAACAAGCTGAAAGACGGCGCGAAGCTGACCGACGCGCAGGTGCAGGTGCTGCTGGGCCAAGCACAAATGCTGCGCCAGAGCGGCTTCAAGGTCGATACCTCCGACGCCCCAGCCATCAACGTCAACAGCCGCTCGCTGTTCGACTGGTAACCCTCCACCGCAACCACCGTTTCCGACCATGAAACTCTTCCGTCTCCTGCTCGCCCTCGCCGTCACCGCCGTGGCGGCCGCTCCGCTTGCCACCGCCCAGAGCGGCAAAAAGAGCATCGTCATCACCAAAATCCGGGCCACCGACGCCGTCGCCAAGCGCATGTGCGCGCAAGGCGTTGGCCTCTCGATGGAGCAGGTTTTGCAGGCCCTCGACTCGCAGGTCTACGACCGCATCGTCAACAGCCGCCGGTTTGACGTCTATGACCGCTCCGACGCCGACGCGCTCCTCGAGGAAGCCGGCGCCACCGGCGGCACGTTCATCTTCAGCAAGGTGGACTACGTGCTGACCATCCGCGTCGACAGCTTCAACGACCGTCAGGAGACCCGCAAATTCGCGTCCCTCGGTAAAACCATGATGCAGCGCGCCGTCGAGATCTCCGCCGTCGCGAAGGTCACCGAGGGCGCCACCGGCAAGGCCGTCGGCACGGCGAACATCAACGTTTCCGTCCGCGACTCCGAGTCCCGCTCGGCCAACACCACTAACCGCGTCGGCGAAGCCAGCGACGACCTCATCAACCAGGCCACGCGCGACCTTTCCAAAAAGCTCGCGATGCGCGCCGTCGATTTCATCTACCCGGCCCGCGTGCTTACCCGCCGCGACCAGACCGTGACGATCAACCGCAACGACCAGTCCGGCATCAAGATTGGCCAAGTGTGGGAGGTTCTGGCGCAGGGCGAAGAGCTCGTCGACCCCGACACCGGCGAGTCCATGCGCGAGGAAGTTTTTGTGGGCACCGTCAAGGTCACCCGCGTCACGCCCCAGTATTCCCAAGCCGAGATTGTCGAGGACGCCGGCATCGACCGCGGCGCCGTCGTTCGCCTCCTTGAGGACGTCGACGACGTCGAGGAATAGTCTCCCTCCACCCAAACCTGTCGACGCCAGCTGACATGAAACATATGCACACCCCCCGCCGGTCCGCTTTCCCGGGCCGTGTCTTGGTGGCCGCCGCCGCTTTCCTCGCGCTCGCCGGTTGCCAGACCTACACCGAACAGACCGCCCAGTTCACCCAATCCACGCGCTCCGGCAGTGTGGGTTCCGCCATCGCCCAGATCGACCGCCAGGTGGAGGCCAATGCGGGCAAGAAGGACGAGCTCCTCTTCCGCCTCGAACAAGGCGCCACGCTCGTGTCCGCCGCCATGTCCGACCCTTCGACCGTGCCGCCGCCGCCCCCCCCGCCGGCGCCCGAGACCCCCGCCGAGCCCGTGGCTGTGGCCGAGGGCGAGACCGCGGAACCGGCCGTGCCCGCCGGCCCGACCGACAAGGAGGTGCATGAGTTCTATTTCAACCGCGCCATCACCGCCTTCGATGCCGCCGAGGAAAAGGTCAACGATTGGGAAGAGCAGGCCAAGGTGAAGGTCGGCTCCGAGTTCGGCGCCGCCATGACCAACCAGGCCGCGCTGCCGTATCGCGGCCGCGCTTACGACAAGGTCATGATGAACACTTACAAGGCCATCAGCTACCTCGCCCTCGGCGACAAGGACAAGGCCCGCGTCGAGCTCAACCGCTCGCTGCAGCGCCAGCGCGACGCCGTCGCCGCCAATGAAAAGCGCATCATGTCCGCCCAGGAAGAGGAAGAGGCCGCCCGCCAAGGCAAGCTGAAGGACGAGAAGGGTAAGTCCGCCTCCTATGACTCGAGCAAGGCCATGCGCGACCCGCGCACCGGCCCGGCCCTGCAGGCCACCCTCGACGCCTCGCTCGCCCGCATGAAGCCCTACGGCGACTATGTGAACCCCTTCGCGGTGTTCATGGATGGTCTCTTCTACAGCGTCCTCGGTGAGGACGGCTCCGACTGGGAGCGCGGCCGCAAGTCCTTCGAGCGCGTCGCCGCCATGGTCCCGGAGAACACCTATGTGCAGGCCGACCTTGAGGCCGCCACCGCCGCCGCCGAGGGCAAGGCCCCCGAGGGCGTGACTTACGTCATCTTCGAGACCGGCACCGCCCCGTCACGCGACCAGCTCCGCATCGACATCCCGACCTACCTGGTCACGAGCGAGCTCGCCTATGTCGGCGCCTCCTTCCCGAAGCTCGTCTACAATGACAACTACCTCCCGACGCTCGGCATCGCCGTCGGTGACAACGTCTCCTACACCTCGACGGTTGCGAGCATGGACAGCGTCATTGCCAACGACTTCAAGAACGAGTGGCCGCTCGTGGTCACCAAGACCCTGATCACCACCGCCACCAAAGCGATCATCCAGGCCGCCGTGCAAAAGCAGACTGAGGATCGCGGCGGCATGTGGGTCGGCCTCGCGGCCGGCCTGATCGTGGGCGCCGTCAACGCGTCCACCAACATCGCCGACACCCGCACCTGGACCTCCCTGCCCAAGGAATTCCAATACGCCCGCGTCGCCACGCCGGAAAGCGGCGAGCTCACGCTCACCGCCGGCGAGACCCAAAAAACCGTCACCTTGGAACCGGGCTCCGTGAATGTTGTTTACGTTAAGTCGACGTCACCAACATCTCCGTTGCTCGTCACCCAGTTCGTTCTGAAATGAAATCCTCCTTCCTTCCCTCCTGCTCCGGCCGGGGCGCCATCCTTGCGGTGGCGCTCGGCCTGCTCGCCGGCTGCACCAACGTGAATTCGTATGAGCGCGCCGAGTCGCTCGCCACGCCCAACTACGTGGCGGACAAGCGCGTCATCACTGACAACACGCTGGCCGGCACCTTCCGCGTCGTGTCGATCAACCAGGGCACCGTCTCGGGCAACCTCCTCAAGGTCCAGGCCACGGTCGAGAACCTGAAGAGCAAGCTCCGCACTCTGAACTACAAGTTCGAGTGGATCGATCAGGACGGCATGGCCGTCGGCTCGCCCAACGAGGGTTGGAAGACCATCCAGCTCCAGGGTCGCGAGACCACCACCATCTCCACCGTCGCCGTTTCGCCGCGCGCCGTGGACTTCCGCCTCAAGTTCCGCGAATAATCCGCTTCAACCATGAAATCGAAAATTGCTGCCAAATTCACCGCGACGGTCGCCCTCGGCGCCGCCCTGTTGCTGACCGGTTGCGAGACCTCCCCGGAGACCCGCACCATCGACGCCACGGGCCCCGAGGCGTTGAACACGTCCTCAATCAACTCCCAGGACTGGGCCGCCGCCGCCGACCAGCTCGTGGCCTCGCTGCTCACCAGCAGCGCCCTCGAGAACGCGCCGCGCACGCCCGCCGTCCTCGCGGTCGACCGCGTCATCAACAGCACCACGCTGATGATCGACACCGACTCGCTGATCAAAAAGATCCGCGTCGCCCTCACCCAGACCGGCAAGATCGCCGTGACCAACACCATGGGCCTCGGTGAGCGCGCCGTGGTGGCCAGCGAGGCCGCCGAGCTGGAGGAGATGCAGTCGGGCAAGAAGCAGAAGCTGATGGTCCCGGACTACACGCTCTACGCCAAGATCATCCAGCAGACAGACACCAGCAAGCGCATCACCCAGAACACCTACTCGTTCCAGATGTCGCTCGTGCAGACCAGGACCGGTCTCACCGTCTGGGAAGAGGAGAAGTCCATCGCCAAGCAGACCCGAGGCCCGGGCGCCATCGGCTGGTAAGCCGGTCTCCGCATCACATCACGAAAAAGCGCACCCCGCGGGGTGCGCTTTTTTTGCGGGTCGATCCCGCGCTTACTTCGTCTCGATCGGGCGGCCGTTTTCGTCGACCTCGATCTCGACCGGCACCTGGATGGTGCGGCCATCGGCGGTGACCTCGGTGCGCCAGGTGCGGATGACGCGGCGCTCGTTGGTGAAGGTGGACTTGGTCGCGTGGGCGGCGCCCTCGGCGGCGCCGGTCACGACGCCGACGACATTGCTGCCGACCGCGCCGACTGCGGTGCCAACGGCGTTGCCCACGGCGGTGCCGGGCTGGCGTTGGTTGTGCACGCTCTGCTCCGGCGGCGTGTTGCAGCCACCGAGCAGCAGGGCCGGCACCGCGACGGAGAGAAGAAGGGGAAGACGAGCTTTCATGGAAGGGAGAGGATTGCGTCAAACGATGAGCGAAACCCGGAAGGTGCGCAATTGTGGAAAATCAAGGCCGGCTCAGGGCAGCTCGATCGTGCGCCGCTCCGGGTCGGGTTGCTGGCGGAAAAACAACGCCGTGTGGCCCACGGTGCCGAGAATCACACACCGGCCCTCGTCGGCGATCTGGCCGCAGACCGGGTCGCGCTCGCCGCGCTCCAGGCCGTGCAGGCGCACCTTGATGAGCTCGTGGTGCTTGAACTGCCGCTGCAATTCCGCGAGGACGCTCGGGGTCACGCCGTCCTTGCCGATGTGGAGGGTGGCGTCGAGCCGCTGGCCCAGGCCGCGGAGGTGGCGCTTCTGGGCGCCGGTGAGGGGAAAGTCATACATGCGGGGCGGAGCTTAGGCGGCCGGGTTCGGAAGGAAATGCATTTCGCCGGGCCTCAGACCGCACCGAAGGTGTCCAGCGGCAGCACCCGCCATTGTCCGGGTGCGAGGTCGCCCAAGTCCAGGTCGCCGAACCGCGCGCGGTGCAGCGCGAGCACGGTGCAGCCCTGACTGGCGAACATACGCCGCACCTGGTGGTATTTGCCCTCGGTGAGAATGAGCTCGGCTTCGCGCGGTCCGGTGAGGCGCAACTCGGCTGGCGCGCAGGGCGCCTTTTCCCCGTCCAGTTGCAGCGTGCCGCTGGCGAAAAGGTCGACGAGGCCGGCCGGCGGTTCGCGGTCCAAGGTCGCGCGATAGAGCTTCGGCACCTTGTGTTTGGGCGAGGTCAACCGGTGAACCCAGGCGCTTTGGTCGGTCAGCAAAAGCAGGCCGCTGGTGTCCTTGTCGAGCCGGCCGATGGACGTGACCACCGGATGGCGCGCCCGCCAGCGCGCCGGCAGCAGGGAGTAAACATTCGGTCCTTCGCGTTCATCGTGCGAACAGACGAGGCCCAGCGGCTTGTGCAGGAGCAACAGCAGGCCGTCGGGATGGTCCAGCGGGGAGCCGTCCACCGCCACCTCCTCGGCCGAGACTTTGCGACCGGGATCGGACTCAGCCGCCCCGCGCACGGTCACGCGGCCCGCCTTCAGCCAGTCCCGCACCTCGCGGCGGGAACCGTAGCCAAGGCTGGCGAGGAGTTGATCGAGGCGGGGCATGGCGCGATGCAAACGCAGGGGCTGGCCGGGCACACGCTGAAAATGGCTTCAACCGCGGCGGGGTTTCGGGCGTATTGAGGGGCATGGTGCTCCCTTGGTTCTGGTTGGTGCTGGCCTTGGCCCTGCTTGGCGTGGCGCT
>JBMSWZ010000019.1:0-10474 GCA_049425105.1 Cephaloticoccus sp. | reverse complement strand
GGTGGGGGCGACCATCGGACGTCGACGTGTCGTTTGGGCCAATCCCTCCTTCGCGTCAAGCGGCCGCGCACGCCTCAGCTGGCGGGTGGAATTTGCTCGGGCACGCGCTGACCGGCCGGGCGAACCGGCGCGTCGACAAAGGTCGGTTCGGCTTCCCCGGCGGCGACCATTTGCGCGACCAACCGGCGGCGCAGGTCGGCGGTGATCCCGGCGAAGGCGTCGAGGCCGGCGAGGTTGTTGAGTTCCCACGGGTCGGCCAGCAGGTCGTAGAGGTAGTCGTCGGCGTAGGTGTCGGCGGCGGCGGTGATGACGGGCTTGCCGTCGGCTTGGGTGGCGGGGCAGCGCACGCTGTATTTCCAGCGGTGGGTGCGCACGGCGCGGCCCGTGATGTCCTCGCTGATCTGCACGAACACTTCTTCGCGCCAGTCCGACGTCCGCTTCTGCGCCAGGGGCAGCACAGAGCGGCCGTGCAGGCCCGCCGGCCCGGCGATGCCCGCGGCGTCGAGCAAGGTGACGGGGAAATCCACGAGGCTCACCAGTTGCTCAAGCCGGCCGCCGCCTTGAAAGCCCGGGCCGCTGAGCACGGTCGGGACGCGGATGGAGGCGTCGTGGCAGGAGCGCTTGTATTCGCTGTTGCGGGTCTTGAAGTGATTCCCGTGGTCGGAGGTGTAGAGAATGATCGTGTTGTCGAGCTGGCCGAGGCTCTTGAGCGCGTCGAGCATGCGGCCGAGGGCTTCGTCGAGGCGCTTGATCATGCCGCAGTAGCCCGGCCAGTGCTGCGGCGCGCTGCCGGTGAGGGCGCGCAGGTCCGGGGGCAGGGGGGCGCTGGCGTAGCGTTCCTCGTAGCCGGTGGGGGCCGGGTAGTCGTCGCGGTGATTCTGGTGATGCGGCTCGATGAAGGAAACGAAGAGGAAGAACGGTTGTTCCTCGCGGCTGCGGGCGTCGAGGTGGCGGATGGCGGCGTCGGTGAGCGCATCCACGCGGTAGCCGGGCAGGTCGTGCGCCCGGCCGTTTTCATCCCAGACGCGCGTCTGGTAGGCGTCGGAGGTGAATTCAAAGGTGTTGGCGGCGAGCCAGGTTTGGTAGCCACCTTGCTGGTCGCGCGGCACGGCGCCGCGGGCCGGGTGAGCGAGATGCCATTTGCCCATGTAGGCGGTGTGGTAGCCGGCGTCGTTGAAGTGGTGGGCGAGGGTGCGCAGGCCGGGTTTCATCGTCTGGCCGTTGGCCCACACGCCGGTGGCGGTGGCGTGCAGGCCGGTCTGCAAACAGGAGCGCGCCGGAGCGCAGACGGGCTGGCAGGTAAAGGCGTTGGCCAGGTGCGTGCCCTGGGCGGCGAGCCGGTCGAAATTGGGGGTCAGCCCGAGCGGGGAGCCGTGGGCGCCGGTTGTATCGGCGCGCTGCTGGTCGGTGAAGAACACGATGACGTTGGGGCGTTTCGTCGGCATGGCGGTGTCCATCCCACGACCAGGGAGCGGGATTGCAACACCACAAGGGCAAAGCGTGAACTTGCGGGCGGGGTGGCGGTCTCAGATTGTGTTTCGCCGCGGGAGTCCAACACTGGCGGCGGCCCTTTCCTACCCACTGCTTCTTCCTTTCCTACCTATGAGTCTCGGTCGATCCCGGCGCCCCTGCATCCTTTGGGTCCTGCTTTCCTTGGTCTTGCCGCTGAGTTTGCCCGCGACGGTGATTATCCCGCCGGACTTCGATACCCTCGCCGCCGGGTCGGATTACGTGATTCGCGCGCGCGTGACGGAAAAGACCAGCGAGCTCGTCCCCAGCGCCGCCGGACGGAAGATCGTGACGCACGTGAAGGTTGACGTGCTGGAGGTCATCGCGGGCGAGCCGCCGGCCAGTCTGGTGCTGGTGTGCCTGGGCGGGCGGGTTGGCGACGAGGAATTGATCGTCGACGGCGCCCCGGTGTTCAACGTGGGTGACGAAAGCGTGCTGTTCGTGAAGGGCAACGGCCGGGCGTTCAGCCCGCTTTACGCCATGACCTACGGGCAATACCCGATCCGCACCGATGCCGCCACGAAACGCCGCTACGTGGCGCGCGGCAACGACGTGCCCCTGGAAAGCGTGGCCGAGGTGGCGCAGCCGCTGCTCGACGCGCCCGCCGCCGCCGCCGTGAAGGCGAGCCGCAATTTAGCCAAGGCGCTGTCGCCGGACGAGTTTGCCCTCGAGATCAAGACCGCGCGCCGGCGCCAAGGAGTCCACCCCGATGACGCCAAGTAAATTTCTGCGGGCAATTCTCGTCGCGGTGCTGGGCCTGGCCGTGACGCTGACGGCGCCCGCTTACCTGACCTACAAGGACAGCAGCAAAATCTACGTGGTGGTGTGGGACCCCGGCAGCGTCCCGATGCGCATCAAGCTGCCCGCGCCGTCCGCCACCTTGATTGACGGCAGCACGAGTTACGCCACGCCCGTCCTAGCGGCGATGCAGATGTGGAACAGCCAGATGGGCGTCGTCCAGCTTTCGGGCTCGGTCGTGGCCGGCACCACCTACGCGACCGGCAACAACCTCAACGAGATTGCCATGGACAGCAAAGCCGACGGCGACGACTTCCCGGAGCGCACGCTGGCCGTGACGCTGACCTACCGCGTCGGCAACCGGAAGACTGAGGGCGACATCGTTTTCAACACTGCCTACACTTGGAATTCCTACCGCGGGAATCTGAGGTCGACCTCGGAAGACATCCGGCGCGTGGCCCTGCACGAATTGGGGCACGTGCTCAGCCTCCTGCATCCGGATGACGACGAGCCGGCCCAAAGTGTCGCCGCCATCATGAACAGCACGGTGGGCAACCTGGAGAACCTGACCTCCGACGACATCGCGGGCGCCCAGTATCTTTACGGCGCGCCGGGCGTGAGCCCGGTCAACGACAACTTTGCCAACGCCACCTTGATCGCATTGAACAGCGGCACGGCGCAGGTCGCGGGCGCCACGATCGGCGGCACCGCGCAGGCGGGGGAGCCCTCGCATGACGGTGAGACGCCGGCGCACTCGGTCTGGTGGCGCTGGGTGGCGCCCAGCAACGTGACCGCGAACCTCACGACGCTGGGGAGCAACTTTGACACGGTGGTGGGCGTTTACACCGGCGGCGCCGTCGGGGCGTTGACCCGCATCACGTCGAATGACGACGAAGAGAGCGGCGTGATCCGCACCAGCAAGCTTTCGTTCGAGGCGGTCGCGGGCACGACCTACTACTTCGCGGTCGACGGCTGGAACAGCTACTACGGCCAGGTGGTGCTCGCGCTTTCGCTGGGCGCGTCGTCGGGCGGCGGCAGCGGCTTGCCGACGATCACCACGCAGCCGTTGAGCCGCTCCGCGCCGGTCGGCGGGGCGGTGTCGTTCACCGTCGAGGCGGGCAACAGCCCGACGGGTTACCAATGGTATTTCAACGGCAACGCGATCAGCGGCGCCACGTCGTCGACCTACACGGTGGCCACCGTGGCCGCGGGCAACGCCGGCAATTATGCGGTCACTGTGACCAATGCCGCGGGTTCCGTGACCAGTGCCACGGCGGTGCTGTCGGTCTTCACGCCGGAATTGTCGGCGCAGGTGGTGACGAGCGGCCATGACGTCTCGCTGGTGGCGCCCACGCTCACCGGCTCCTACCGGTGGCAGGTGTCGACCAACGGCGGATCCACGTGGTCGGACCTCGCGGACAACAGCACTTACAGCGGGACGGGCACGGCGACGCTCACCATCACCTCGGCCGGCACCAACCTGAATGACGCGCGTTACCGTTACACGGTCACCAGCGGGGGCGGCACCGTCACCGGCACGGCGATCACGCTCACGGTCTCCGCCGTGGTCATCCCGTTCCCGGTCGCGATTGCCGTGGATGGATCCGGTAATCTTTATGTGGCCGACAGCTCCACTCACTTGATCCAGAAAGTGAATTCTGCCGGCACGGTCACGACCCTGGCCGGCGGCAGCGGGAGTGCCGGTTCGACCGACGGCACGGGCACCGCGGCGCGGTTCAACCAACCCGCCGGTGTGACCAGCACGAGCGGCGCGGTCTTGACCGTGGCCGACACGGCCAACGCCACGATCCGGCGCGTCAGCGCCGCGGGGGTGGTCACCACCGCCGCGGGTTCCACGACCTTACGCGGCGCGGCGGACGGTGCCGGCACGGCGGCGACCTTCCGTCTGCCGATCGGCCTGGGGCAGAATGCCGCGGGCACCGTTTACATTGCGGATGCGACCAACCACGTGATCCGCGCGGTGGACGCCAGCAACAACGTAACCACGCTCGCGGGTGCGGCGGGTTCCTCCGGCTCCGCCGATGGCACCGGCGGGAGCGCGCGGTTCAATTACCCGTCCGGCATCGCGGTCGACGCCGCCGGCAACGTCTATGTGGCCGACACGACCAATAACCTGATTCGCAAGGTCACTTCCGGCGGGGTGGTCACGACGCTCGCCGGCGTGGTGGGCGTGAGCGGCTGGCAGGACGGCACCGGTTCCGGCGCCTTGTTCAACCAGCCGCAGGGACTGGCGTCGGACAGTGCCGGCAACCTCTACGTGGCGGACACCGGCAACTCCGCGGTGCGCAAGATCACGCCCGCGGGCTTGGTGACTACGCTCGCGGGGCTGTCCACCATCGGTGGCTTGAAGGACGGCACCGGCACCGGCGCGGGGTTGAACCAGCCGCGGGCCGTGGCCGTGGACGGCAGCGGCAACGTGTATGTCGCGGACACGGGCAATGCCGCGATTCGCAAAGTCACTTCCGCCGGCGGGGTGACCACGCTGGTGCTTACGGCGGGCGCGACCAACTCCGGCGGCTCCTCCGGTTCGGGCGGCGGCACGTCCACGCCATCCACGGGTTCGTCTTCCGGTGGGGGCGGCGGTGGCGGCGGTGGTGCGCCGAGCCTTTGGTTCCTCGCGGCCTTGGGCGCCGCGGCCGGCCTGCGCCGCTGGTGGGGAAGTCGGTGAGCTAACATGACGCTGCCCCCTGATTGGCGTTCGCGGATCCCGTGGGTTTTTCTCGTCCTCGCGGCGGTGGCGCTGACCGTGCAACTTCAGCCGGGCTGGCGCGCGGCGTGGCTCTACGACCGCGCGGCGGTGATGGAGGGCGAGTGGTGGCGGCTGTGGTCCGGCCATTGGGTGCACTTCGGCTGGCCGCATTTCGTCGCCGACGCCGGTCTGTTCCTGATCCTCGGGGTCCTGCTGGAGCGACCGCATCGGCGCATGGTTTTCGCGGCCCTGGCCTTCATGCCGCCCGGCATCGGATTGGTGTTGTTGAGCCTGGATCCGACCATGGCGCACTACGGCGGGTTGAGTGCGCTGAACCTCGGCTTGTTGCTGTTTCTGGCGCTACAAGGCTGGCAGCGGAACTGGCGCGATTGGTTCTGGCCGGCGGTGCTGGTGATCTACGTCGGCGAGATCGTTTTCGAGATTCTGACCGGCGGCACCGGCGGCGGCATGATCCGTTTCGACGACCCAAACGTGCGCGTGGCCACCAGCGCCCAAATGGCGGGGGCGGCCGACGCGCGCGGGGTGTGGGGGTGGGGCGGGTGGCGGCCGCGGTAATCGCCCGCCGCCGTCTGCGGCATCGGCGTGTTAGTGGGGTCGCCGAGGTTGTTCGTGTCATTCGACTTGTCGTTGCGAATGGGACGAAGCGCGCCGGAGAACTTGGCCGAGTGGTGGTAGAGCACGGGCAGGGCGGTTTCGCCGGCCTTGGCCACATCGAAGCGCCACTTGAGAATGGCCCGGGCGACGGCCAGGGCGTAGATGCGGTGTGTCTGCTTGTAGCAGTAGAGGCACTCCACTTTGCCCTCGGCGCTGACGTAAATCAGGAAGTCGGCCTCGGCGCTGATGTCCTGCCAGCTCATGCTCTCGGGCAGGTTGGGCGGCGTCTCGTATTTCGGCTTCGCGCCCCGCACCTGCGCGGGGAGCTTGATGAAGGTAGTCTTCTTCGCGAGGCCGCTTTCGGCGAGCGCGGCGATGATCGGCGCGGCATCACCCTCGAACTGGAGGAGGGTCTTTGGACCGAGGAATTGCGCGAGGTAGGAGGAGTCGAAAATTACATCCTCCAGCGTGAGGTTTTCGGCCTCGGTTTCCTCGGCGCCGGCGACGCCGGACAGCCAGACCAAGGCGCTCAGGGCAAGGCCCAGACGGATTGCTTTCATGCCGCGATGAGAAATCCGCCGGTAAGCCGGAGGCAATCCCGATTTGGGGCGAGGCCGAAGGTCACTTGTCGATGGTGAAGAGCATCTTTTGCCGGAGCAGCACCGGCACGGCAACTTGGTCCGGTCCGATTCTCACTGGTTCGTAGGTCCAACGGATCAACGCGGCTGCGGCGGCCATGGCCAGCTCCGCTTGGTTGTGCTCATAACAGTAAAGAGATTTAACCTGACCGTCGGCGCCGACGAACAGCAGGAAGTCCGATTCGCCCTGCACGCCGGCTCGCCGCAACTGCAAGGGATACCGGGGCATGGCGCGGGACAGCGCCTGCGGCGGTGTCACCGAGTCCGGCAGCATCACCAATTGAGTTTTCTGATCGAGCCCCGCCTGCTTGAAGGTGGCCAGCAGCAGCTGCAAAACCTCGGGCTGGTCCTTGGGTGCGAAGAACAGGGTCTTCTTGCCGAGGCTCGCGGCAAGATGCTCCGGGTTGAACACCAAGTCCTCCAGCGTGCCGGGCTTCGTGTTCGTGGCCGAGTGGGCCAGGACGCCCGAGCACAAGGCGATGCCGGTCAAAAGCAGGCGCATGGTTCGCATGCCGCAGCGGCGATAGTTGCCGGTGGTGAATCAATTCTTGATTCGCTTTTTTCCGGGGACCGCGGACTTGCCTCTTCCGGTGTAGGCTTAAAAAACCTTAGGCTCACCCCGAACCCCGCCGCCTATGAAAGCCATCCTGGTTATGTTCGACTCGCTCAACCGCCGCTGGTTGGAGCCCTACGGCGGCGAGGCGGGGGTGCCGACGCCGAACTTTGCGCGGCTGGCGCGGCAGTCCGTGACGATGCGGAATTCCTACGTGTGCTCGATGCCCTGCATGCCGGCGCGCCGCGACCTGCTCACCGGCCGGCCGGGTTTCCTGCACCGCGGCTGGGGGCCGATGGAGCCGTTTGATGATACGTTCACCGACCTGCTCCGCGCGGCGGGCGTGCACTCGCACCTCATCACCGACCATTACCATTACTTCGAGGAAGGCGGACAGAATTACCACCCGAAGTTCTCAACGTGGGAATTCATGCGCGGTCAGGAAGGTGATCCGTGGAAGCCGCGCCTCGACGACGGCTTTGTCGAGCCGGCGAACACCAACCAGCGGCCCGCGGCGATGCGCCGGCAGGATTTTGTGAACCGCGTCGCCGCCCCGCACAGCCAGGTGCGGACCTTTGATGCCGGCGTGGACTTCATCGAACGTCATCACGCGACCGACGATTGGTATCTGCAGATCGAGACGTTTGATCCCCACGAGCCCTTCTTCGCCACCGACGAATTCCGGCGGCGGTTTTCTCCCGACTACGACGGTCCGGTTACCGACTGGCCGGACTACGGCGAGCTGGCGGCGATGGGCGACCGGGCGAAGCTCCTGCCGCAATGGCGCAAGGAATACGCCGCACTGCTCACGATGTGCGATCACTCGCTTGGGCGCGTGTGCGACCTGATGGACCAGCACGACCTTTGGCGCGACACTATGCTGATCGTGGGCACGGACCATGGGTTTCTGCTCGGCGAGCACGGGTATGCGGCGAAAAACGTCATGCCGCTCTGGGACGAGCTCGCCCGCACGCCGCTCTTCATCTGGGACCCGCGCGTCGGGGCGAAGGGCGAAACCCGTGAATCGCTCGCGCAGATCATCGACTGGGGGCCGACGCTGTTGGGCTTCTTTGGCTGCGAGGCCGCCCCGGACATGACCGGCCGTAGCCTGCGCGGCGTGGTAGAGTCCGACGCGCCCGTGCGCGACGCGGCGATCTTCGGCTACACGAATCACTTCCTCAATGTTACCGACGGCCGTTGGGTTTACATGCGGGCGAACGATCCCGCCTACACCGGTCCGCTGTGGGACTACACGCTGGATCCGGCCAACATGGCGCGACGCTGGCCGATCGAGAAACTCCGCACCGGCGAGGCGCACCCGCCGTTGCCTTTCACCAAGGGCGTGCCGGTGATGCGTTATCGCACCGAGGCAATCAAAGAGGTCGACCGCTGGGGCGATTTGCTCTACGACCTCGAGTCCGATCCGGCGCAGGCCGCTCCAGCAAACGATGCCGCCGTGGTCGCGCGGCTGACCTCCGCCGCGTGCGCGCAAATGGCGACCGTATCAGCGCCGCCCGAGCAATACCGGCGGGTGGGGTGGACGCCGCCGGCGTGAGGCTGTAGAGCGGGATTTCCAAACCCCGCCTTTTTGTGTCCAACGCGGCGGGATTTGGAAATCCCGCCCTACATTCGAACTCAATACGGATTCCGAATCACCGGATCATCGTCCTGCTTGTAGCGCGTGCGGAAGGTCGGGGCCTGGCCGGCGATCGACAGGAAGACGTCGATCGGCACGACCTTGTTTTATTCCTTCAGGCTGCCGAGGATTTCGGCCACGCGGTCGATGCTCGACGACTAGCGCACGTGAATGAGGAGGTAGTAGGGCCGCTTCGGGTTGAGCCAGATCAGCTCCTCGAGGTCAGCGACGATCTCTTCCTTCGGCCGGGTCGGGCTCAGGTAGTATTCGTAGGAGAGCAGCGCGCGGCCGTCGCGGTGGGCGTAGGTGCGGGCGGCGCCGTAGCCATTGGTGAAGCCGAGGACGTCCGGATAGCCCGCGAAGACCAAGTCCACGACTTCCTTCGTCAGGTCGGTGTTGCCGACGTGCCGGTTGCCCTCGGAGTAATCCATGATGTCCATCACGCGCAGATCGAGCTCGCGATTCATCCGGCGCACCTCGGCCTGCAGCGCCGGGTAGTGTTTCGCCGGCACGGCCTTGGGGTAGGCGTAGCTCGGGAAAGCGAAGGAGTTGAAGTGATCGTTAGGCGTCGCGCCTTGGTAGAAATACTCGAGCACGCCGGGCGCAAAATCCACCCAGCTCATCGGCACGCCCCAGGTGTAGGGCAGCTTGCCGCGACCGGGCTTGGTCCAGGCGCCGATGCCGATGCTGTCGGTCTGCGCGAGCGCGATGTAGACCTTGGGCTCGGGCTTTGGCGGGTTGGACGGGTCGACGTTGTGGTGGTTCTCAAAAGTGAAGCCTTTGCTGAACGGAATCTGCGCGTTGAAGCTCAGGTTGGGCAGTGTGTTTAAACCTTCCATGCGCAGGCCGTGGTTTGAGGTCAGGCTGACCTGCTGGCCCTCGGTGTCCTTGCCGTAGGAATGCCAACCCATCACGAAGGCGTTGGGGTCGAGCTCGCTGTAGATGCGGTTGGCGAGCGCGAGCTCTTCCGGGTGGCGCGGGTTGTTGGAGAGGTCGGTGCAAAACGCCCGCTGGCGCACGGCCCAGTCACCCATGCCGGGCTCGAGGATGTTGCCGTGATGGCCGCCGAGCCAGACGACGAGCGCGTGGTTGCAGCGCGCCCAGTAGCGGTCGTAGGCGATCTGGTAGATTTGCGCGTCGTCCATGCCGGTGAATTCGCCGCGCAGGTCGGTGATGAGCTTCAGCCCGTGCGCCTCGGCAAGTGGGATGAGGTCCTCCGACACGATCACGGCGTCTTCGAGGCCGGCGACGGTGAATGCCACGATCAGCGACGTGCGGACGGACTTGTCCCACACCACGTAGCCCTTGGCGTGGCGCGCGAGCGCGCCGAGCGCGTCGGCGGGCGTGGCCAGCGGAGTGAACGCGATGCCGTGCTTGCGCTCGTAGAATTCGCGCACGGGCTTGGTGATTTGCCACGGCCACTTGGGTCCGTAGTCAAGGTAGAGCCGCGGGGCGTCGCGATTGGCGAGGCCCTGCAGGCTGATGATCAGCGCGTGGGCAGGCAGGTCGCCGTCGATGCGCCAGTCATCGGACATCTGCATCACGTAGGCCGTGGCGGGCACGTCGGAGGCGCGCAGCAGGGGTGCCAGCAGGCAGGCGAGGGCGAGGAAAGGGAAACGGAAAATGCGGAGCGTCATGGCGAGGGCGGGTCAGGGTTTGCGGTAGACGTGGATGACGGGGCGCTTGCGGCTCTCGCGCACCTGCACCTCGCGCAGCGTGCGACCGTCATCCTCAAGCGTGAAGGTGCGCGTGACGCCGACGGCGCGGTCGCCCTGCTGCGTCTCGAGCACCATTGCGATGGTGAGCACGAGGGAGTCGCCGGCGTCGTTCCACCGCGGCGTCACGGTGATGCGGTTGCTGTTGGCGAGCCAGGCGTCGATGTGGCGGTTGTCCCACCAACCCTCGACGGTGATTTCCTGCGCCACGGGTTTGTGGGTGAGCGCCAGGGTCTCGGTCGCCTCGCGCGGACCGGCCTTGAAGTGCCGGACCAGCGCCAGCGAGTCGTCGCCGACGGTGATCTCCATTTCCAGTCCGCTCCACGGGTCGAGGGAGGTGCTGGCTTCGGGGTCGAGTTG
>JBMSWZ010000018.1:0-10842 GCA_049425105.1 Cephaloticoccus sp. | reverse complement strand
CGAAGGCCGCGTCGCGCTGCTTCGCCATCAGGTCGCCGATCTGGGTTTTTTGGGGGTCGGTCAGCCCCAGCTCTTGGGCGAGGTGCTGGAGGCGTTCGGCGGCGCGCTCGGCGCGTTCACCGCGTTCCGGGCGATCCGCCGGTGCGGCGGCCCGCGCCAGAGGCAGCGCCAGCCAGAGGCCGGCGGTGAGGAGGACAAGGATTCGGGGGGTTGGGAGTTTCATGACATCGGTCTAGACGGCGCCCACCGGGCGGCGTTACATGCCGCGATGACTTTCGACGCCCTCGCCCGCCGGACCCTCGCGCTGGTAGCCCGCCTGCAGGCGGAGCTGCCCGCCGAACTCCGACCCCTGGCCGCCGGCGTGCCGGTGCATTGCGAGGAAGGGCCGGACGACGACGTCCTCGACCAGGGTTTCGAACCCGACATCCTCGGGCTGTTCATGGGCAACCCCCATGGCACGGAGTTCAGCCACGCCGACCCGGCCCCGCCCCGTATCCTCCTCTACTTGGAAAACCTCTGGGATTTCGCCGGCGGCGACCTTGAGGCCTTCGACGAGGAGGTGCGCCTGACCTACCTCCATGAGCTGGGCCACTACTTTGGCTGGGACGAGGATGACCTCGCCGACCGCGGGCTGGACTGAACGGAACCGGGTGCAATCCGCGCTTTCCAACCCGCCGACGCCCTGCTTAGGTAGCGGGCAAATCCCTTCCGCCGCATGCTTATGAAAAAGTTTCTCTCCCTTTCGCTCCTCGCCGGGCTGTGCCTGGCGCCGGCCGCCGCGATCGCCGTTCCCCGCAGCGAATACGTAGAACGAGTGGAAACCTGCGAGGCCATCCTTCAGGATTTCATGGCCAAGCCCGAGACCGCCATTCCCGCCGAGGTGCTCAAGCGCGCCCGCGGCATCATCATCGTCAACCAGTTCCGCGCCGGCCTCGTGCTCGGCCTGAAGGATGGCTGGGGCGTCGTCATGGTTCGCCGCGCCGACAACACCTGGAGCGTGCCCGCCCTCCTCTCCGCCGCCGAGGGCAGCCTCGGTCTCCAGATCGGGGCCAGCGCCAATGAAACCATCTACATCCTGACCGACGACTCGACCCCGCGCATGCTGTTCAACCAGCGCTTCCATGTCGGCGTCGACGCCAAGGCCGTCGCGGGTCCCAAGGCCGCCGCCTCGGAACACTCCAACGAGGAAATCCTCACCACGCCCGTCCTCGTCTATAACCGGAACAAGGGCCTCTACGCCGGCGCCAGCCTCAAGGCCGGCTACCTCACGCGCAACGATGAGGCCAACCGCTCGCTCTACGCGACCAATTACACCCTGCCCGAGATCCTCTACAGCAACTGGGTGACGCCCCCCGAGGAGGTCCAGCCCCTTATTGCCTACGTCACCGAGCTGACGAACTGAGGTCATGGCCAACGCCATCCTCGGCAACGGCGGGTTTCACCACGTCGCAATCAAAACCCGGGATTGGGACGCCACGCTGCGGTTCTACCGCGACGGGCTCGGCTGCACCGACCGGGTGACTTGGGCCGAGCCGCCGAAGCGCGCGGGCATGTTTGACTGCGGCGATGGCAATTACGTGGAAATTTTCGAGGACCTCGCATGGTCGAACACGGGCGTCGGTCCAATCATCCATTTTGCCCTGCGCACCACCCGCCTCGACGCCGCCTGCGCCCACCTCAAGGCCATGGGCTACCATTTCACTCTCGAGCCCAAGGACGTGACGATCAAGACGACCAACGGCCTTGGCGACCTCACTGTCCGCATCGCCTTCGTAGAGGGCCCCAACGGCGAAAGCGTCGAGCTCCTGCAGAACACGGTGCTCTGACGCGAGCAGCGGTCGGAGTTTTCGCCGCGGATCACGCGGATACTCGCGGATCACCTGGATCGCATGTAGGGCGGGGTTTCCAAACCCCGCCTTTCTCGTAAAGATGGCTGAAGGCGGGATTCGGAAATCCCGCCCTACATCAGGACAATGCTCCGGCCATGTATACGCCTCATCCGCGAAATCCGCGGCAAAAAACCTCACCGCGTTTCCCGCAGGTATTCCAGCAAGCCGGTGATGGCCGCCACGGTGACCTGCGCCTGCACTTGCACCCGAGTCGCGCCCGCGCATTCCAATCGTGTGCTCTGCACGTGCCAGTCGGCGCCCCGGCGATGCGCCAGCGCCCACCACGCAAACGGCACCGCCACTTCGCGTTCGGACGACGGTTCGGCATAACCGGTGGTCGCCAGCGCCAGATCCGCGCCAAACAACGCCACCGCGCCCCGCGCCATCTGCTCGGCCACGGCGGCGGAGACGCAGTTCACCCGCTCGGCCGCGGCGCGCTCGACGCCGAGGTGTTTCACCTTCTGGTCGATTGTGTAGGCGGTGATGCCACCGAGGAAAAAGTTCGAGGCCCCGGAGACGCGGCCGATGTGCGCCTGCAGGTTGCCGCAGGTCAGGCTCTCGGCCACGGCCAGCGTCAGGCGGGGTTCGCGCAAAAAGAGTTCCTTGAGTTCGCTCATGGGGGCGGGGATGAGCGAGGCTGCACCATGGCCCGCCGCGCGGCGATGGGAAAATGGCCGCGCCGGCGGAACTTACTTTTTCTTCTTCGCCGCCGGCCGCTTCTTCACCCGCTGCGCCTTGGGCGCCCGGCGCACGCGCCAGCGATGCTCGCTGTGCACAATGTAACCGACGCACTTCTCCGCACCGCACAAGCAGGGATGGAGGTGCCAGTCCTTGAAATCGAAGCCATAGTCGTAGGTGATTTCCTCGCCTTCGGCGATGTCGCGCACGGCGATGATCCAGACCTTGCCGCGGATCACGTCCGTCTCGCAATTGCCGTCGCAGGAGTGGTTCGCCAGCCGCGCGGTGTTCCAGCTCACGTCGCCGTCAAGGTCGATGCGCTGGTTCAACTCAAACACATAGACGCAGCCGTCCTGGCCTTTCGCCCGCGCCGCGATCCGCCGTTCCTCGCGCCGCAGGGCCTCCGCCTTGGTGATGCGCTCGCCGACGTATTCGATCACGCGCGTGCCCTTGGGAATGGGCTTGGCGGCGTAAAGCCCGCCACCGTGGATTTTCGACCGTCCGCGCCGGACCCATTCGGAGGTCGTCGGCGCGGGTGAGGGAGCTTTCGGTTTCGTCATTACTTCAATTCCAATCCGACCGGACAATGGTCGCTGCCCTGCACGTGGGCCTCGATCCAGGCGCGCTTCAGCCGCGGCTTGAGCGACGCGGAGGCCATGCAGTAGTCGATGCGCCAGCCCACGTTGTTGGCGCGCGCATTCGCCCGATAGGTCCACCAGCTGTAGTGGCCGGCGCCCTTTTCAAAATGGCGGAACGTGTCGATGTAGCCCGCCGCGAGAAAGTCGCGGAAACCCGCGCGCTCCTCGTCCGAAAACCCGGGGTTGCCCACGTTCTCCTTCGGCCGTGCGAGGTCGATCTCCTCGTGCGCGACGTTGAGGTCGCCGCAGAACACCACGGGCTTTTTCTTTTCCAGCTTCTTCGCGTGCTTCAGCAGCGCGCGGTCCCACGCCTGGCGGAAGCCGATGCGCACGAGCTCCGGCTGCGCGTTGGGCACGTAGACGCCGATCACGTAGCAATCGTCAAACTCCGCCGTGATCGCGCGGCCCTCCGCGTCGTGCTCGGGCGAACCGATCCCGGCGGTGACGGCGAGCGGCTGGCGGCGGGTGAAGAGCGCGGTGCCGCTGTAGCCTTTTTTCTGCGCGGCGTTCCAGTGCATCGCATAGCCCTGCGGCCATGCCACCCCCTGCACGTCGCCCGGCAGCGCCTTCACCTCCTGGAGACAAATCACGTCGGCGCCGCTGGCGTTCATCCAGTCGAGCAAGCCCTTGCCGAGGGCGGCGCGCACACCGTTGACGTTCCAGGAGAGGATTTTCATGGGGCGCCAGTGTTTCGAGCGCCTGACCGGACGCCACTTTTTTCTCCGCAAATCCCAACTGCCCACCGGGGTTTTGATCTCCTTTGCGGCGCCGCGCCGCGGACTTTCCGGGTGACACAGGATGACGAAACCCGGGATTGCGTCGGCCCCGGCCGACTCGGAAGCTGACCGTTCCTGCGTCATGTCCGCCTTCGTTCCACTTCCGCTGGGGCAACCCATCCCGAATTCGCCGCACGCCGTTTCCTGCAGCCTGCCGACGATGCGGGCGGTGCATGGCTACGAACAAAAGGACCCGGAGATCGTCCGCCGGCTGACCAACGGCTACCCGCGCTTCGTCGTCCACCCTTTCCTCCATGCGCTGGCCGATCACTACCGCGCCAAAGCCGGACTCGACGGCATGCTCTGGCCGGTATCGTCGACCAAGATGGCCCGGGCCTTGGTCGCGGAACTCAATGGCGCCGCGGTCGCGCATGACTTCGACGGCATCGCTGCCGTCAGCCACGCCGACACGTCCGAACTGGCGCAGACCGCCAAGACCTTCCTCCAAAACACGGGCGGCTTCCTCTCCTCGCGTGCCGCCGAAGACCGCTTGGTCCAACTCGGCCTCCGCGCCGCGGTGCACCCCGAGGCGTATTTCCCGGGCGACGCACTCAACGAAATCCGCCGCCAGCTCCAGCCCTTGTTTGGCGGCACCACCGTCGAGGACATCCTGCCCGCCACCTGCGGCATGAACGCGCTTTACGCCGCGTTCCGTGCCCTCGCCGAACGCCAGGCCGCGCGCGGCCGCACCATCTGGGTGCAGGTCGGTTGGCTCTACCTCGACACCATCGCGTTGCTCAAGCGCCACGCCCGCCAACCGGGCGACTACGTTTATTTCCCCGACGTCTTCGACCTCCCCGCCTTGGAGCTTCTGTTCGCCCAATCCGGCGCGCAGATCGCCGGCCTCATCATCGAGGCGCCGACCAATCCGCTCTTGCAGACGCCCGATCTCGCCGCCATTGCCCGCCTCGCGCACGGTTACGAGGCCGCCGTCCTCATCGATCCCTCCGTTTCGTCCGTGCACTCCGTCGACGTGCTGCCGCACGCCGACGTCGTCACCGCCAGCCTTACCAAATACGCCGCGAGCGAGGGCGATCTCACCGCGGGCCTCGTCGTCGTCAATCCGACCATCGCCGGCGCCGAAGCCCTCCGCCGCGACATCGCCGCGCGCCTGGAGCCAGTCTATGCGCGCGACCTCGCCCGCCTCGCCCACGAGATCGGCGCCACCCGTCAGGTGTTGCGCCAAGTCGAGAGTTCCGTGCCGCTGATTGCCGCCTGGCTGGAGGCGCATCCGAAGGTGAAGCAGGTAGCCTGGGCGCTCGCCCCCAAGTCCCGCGCCAACTACGAAAAGATCGCGCGCCACCCCGGCTCCGTCGGCAGCATGATTTCGTTCACCGTCCGCGCGCCGATCGCCGATTTCTACGACCGCCTGCGTCTGCCCAAGGGTCCGAGCTTCGGCATGAAGACCACGCTGATCTGCCCCTTCATCTACCTCGCGCACTACGACCTCGTCAGCACCGAGGCCGGCCGCGCCGAGCTGGCCGCCAGCGGCCTCGATCCCGACCTGCTCCGCCTCTCCATCGGCACCGAGCCCGCGCAGGACATCATCACCGCCCTGGCCGAGGCCCTGGCGTAAATCAGATTTTGGAGCTCACGCAGAGACGCGGAGGCCATGTTTTCGCGATGAAGTCCTGCCTGCTCGCCATCAAGGCCGTGCCCAACGCCCCGCGCAGCGCAGTCGTCGGCTGGATGGGTGAGACATTGAAGGTTCGCCTCCACGCTCCGCCCGTCGACGGCCAGGCCAACGCCGAGCTCTGCCGCTTCCTCGCAGAAACGCTATGTCTGCCCAAGGGCGCCGTCACCCTTGCCACCGGCGGCTCATCCCGCACCAAGCGGTTGCGCATCGAGGGCCTGTCAATTAACGAAGTGCGCACCCGCCTTCAGCCAGCGCCCTAACCCCCATCCCCATGTCCGCCTACCTGATCGCTCAAGGGCAGATTCATGATCGCCGCACGGATGCCGAATTCATGGCGATCCTCCCACGTTTCGGCGGCAAGCGGCTGGCCGTGGACGAATCGCCCGCGGTGATCGAGGGCGCCTGGAACTGGTCCCGGAGCGTCCTGCTCGAATTCCCGTCGGTTACCTCCGCCCAGCGCGGGCCTGCCTGCCCGGAGTATCAGCCTCTCGCCCAACCCCGCGTTGCTGCCGCCACCGCGAACCTGGTCCTGATCGAGGGCCTGGCCTGAGCCTCCATCAGGTGCTCCGCCCGGCACCCCACCGCCTCACGAAGTAACGTATTACGTTACAAATCTCCGTTCGCGATGATCCCGGGGAGAAGCAGGCGTTTGTAACGTAATACGTTACAAACTGCCGGGGGCGGTCTTCACGTAGAAGCGGCGGGCCAAGAGCACGGCGGCAAAGCCGAGGCCGGCGGCCAGTCCCAGCCAGACGCCAATCGGGCTTTGGGTGCGCACGCCAAAGAAATAGCCGGTTGGGAGCGAGATGACCCAGTAGGCGACGAACGCGATCACGGTCGGCACCTTCACGTCGGCCAGGCCGCGCAACGCCCCGGCGGCGATGGCCTGGCCGCCGTCGAAGACTTGGAACAGCGCCGCGATCACGAGCAGGCGCGCCGCCAGCGCGGCCACCTCGGTTTCGTGAGTGAAGCCGCGCACGATCCACTCGCCGGCCACCGCAAAAATCAGCGTGAACCCAAGCGCAAAGACCACGGCCGTCGCCAACGAGCCAAAGCCGATCGGGCGCAGCGCCGCCAGATCACCCGCGCCCACCGTGCGGCCGATGCGCACCGACGTCGCGATGGAAAGCCCCAGTGGCACCATGAAGACGCAGGCCGCGCAACTCAGCGCGATCTGGTGCGCCGCCAGCGCCACCGTGCCGATCCAGCCCATCATCAACGCCGCCATGGCGAAGGCGCCGGCCTCAAACAACAGTTGCCCCGCCGCCGGCACGCCGATCCCGAGCATCGCGCGGAGGTGCGTCCGCGAAATCGGGGCGAACCACCGCGGGTTGCCGTGCCGGCCCGGGCGCTCGGCGCTGACCTCCGGGCGGCGCCGCAGCCAGAACCACAGGCCCACTGCGCTCACGCAACGCGCGATCAAGGTTGCCCAGCCCGCCCCGGCCAGCCCCAGCGCGGGAAATCCCAGCCGGCCGTAAATCAGGATCCAATTCAGCACCACGTTCAACGCCACGCCGCCAAGCAGAATACTCATCGGCTCCCACGGGTGGCCGACCGCCTCGCTGAACTGCCGCAACACTTGAAACAGCAGGGTGGGCAGCAGCGAAACTGCAATCAACTGCAGGTAGGGTTCGACCGCGGCGACGACTTCCGCCGGCTGGCCGAAAAGGTCGAGTCGGAGCGTGGCCACCAGCATCAGACCCGCGCCGAACCCCGCGAGGCCGAGGCCGAGCCAGATGCCGTGCCGCAGGTATTCCGCGCATTCGCGCGGTTCCTTGGCGCCGTGCGCCCGCGCCACCAGGACCGAAACCGACATCAGGATGCCTATGCCGGTGATGAACGACACCGTGAACAACACGCCGGCGAAGGCGGAGGCCGCCAACGGCACCGCGCCCAACCGCCCGATCATCACGCTGTCGGTGATGCCCATCAGCATCTGGCTGAGGTGCCCGACGATGATCGGGAAGGCCAGCACGAGGGTGCGGCGGACTTCGGACAGGGTTTGGCGCGGGATCACGGGAGGAAAAGTTCCGCAGGTCCGGGATTCGATTTGAAGCCCAAACCTTGCCGCGTTGCCATCGGGGCCACTGATGACCCCGCTTGCCCTGCTCCTCGTCCTCGCCGCCGCCGGGCTGCACGCGACGTGGAACCTCTGCGCCAAGCGCGCGGGCGGGGGCCTGCCGTTCGTTTACCTTGTCGGCCTGATCATCTGCTCGCTCTACGTGCCGGTCATTGCGGTCTATTGGTGGTGGCGCGAGCCGGTGGTCGAGTGGGCGGCGATGACCTGGATCCTCGGCAGCGGGGTATTGAAGACGTCCTATTCGCTTTTCCTCCAGCGCAGCTACCGCACGGGGGATTTCTCGTTGATCTACCCGCTGGCGCGCGGCACGGGACCGCTGCTCTCCACGCTCGCCGCCATCGCCATCCTGGGCGAGCGCCCCTCGCCCCTCGCCTTCACCGGCGGCCTCATCATCATTGGCAGCATCTTCGTGATGACCGGCGGCGCGAAGCTCCTGCACCAGGACCGCGCACACCTGCGCAACGCGGTGGGCCACGGGGTCATGTCCGGCGGGTTCATCGCCGCCTACACCCTGTGGGACCGGCACGGCGTGGCCGGGCTCGCCCTCGCGCCGTTGCTCTACGACGCCGGCACGGCGTTCACGCAGCTGGCACTGCTCACGCCCTTTGGTATGCGCCGATGGCGCGAAGTCGCGTCGCATTGGCGCAATGAGCGCCGCTACGCCTTCGGCGTCGCCCTGCTGTCGCCCCTCGCCTACGTGCTCGTGCTCACGGCGCTCAGTTTCACGCCCGTCAGCTACATCGCCCCCGCCCGGGAGGTGAGCATCGTCATCGGCGCGTTCATCGGCGCCAAGGTTCTCAAGGAAGCCGACGGCCGGCGGCGCCTCTGGGCGGCGGGCGCGATGGCGCTGGGCGTCATCGCCCTGGCCTTGGGCTGATGCCGCGTGACAAACCCCGCCGGTCGCCCCTAACATCCCCGACCGACCGCCCATGGATGACTTTCTGCACACCGCCGACGCTTGGTTGAACCACCCGCTGTTTCACCTCGGCAAAGGCACTGTCACGCTGCACGGCATCGCGAGCTTCGTGGTGGTGCTCCTCGCCATCGTCGTGGTCGAGCGCGTCATCCGCCACCAGATCGTCAAGCGCATGCTGGCGCGCACCCACCTCGACGAGTCGCTGCGTTTCGGCATCGAGCGCATCGTCGGCTACTCCATCCTCGTCCTCGGCCTCTACATCGCGATCCAGAACGCCGGCATCGACCTGAGCTCGCTGGCGGTCGTTGCCGGCGCCGTCGGCGTGGGCCTCGGGTTCGGCCTGCAGAACATCATCAGCAATTTCATCAGCGGCATCATCATCCTGGCGGAGCGGCCCGTCGCCATCGGCGACCGCGTCGAGGTCGGCGGCGTCGCCGGCCAGGTGGCGAAGATCAGCCTGCGCAGCACCACCGTCGTCACCAACGACAACATCAGCATCATCGTGCCGAACTCGCAGTTCATCTCCGAGACGGTCACCAACTGGAGTCACGGCGACCCGAAGGTGCAGATGCGCATCCCCGTGGGCGTGGCCTACGGGTCCGACACCGACAAGGTAAAGGAAGCCCTCCTCGCCGTCGCCCGCGAGCACCCGCGGGTGCTGACCGATCCGCCGCCCGCCGTCTATTTCGTCGAGTTCGGCGACAGCTCGCTCAACTTCGAGCTGGGCGTGTGGACGCAGGAGATGGTGCGGTCGCCGCGCCGGTTTCGCAGCGACCTGAATTTCGCGATCGACCGCAAGTTCCGCGAGGTTGGCGTCGAGATCCCGTTCCCGCAGCGCGACCTCCACGTGCGCTCCGGCACGCTCGTCGTGCGGACGGAGGGCGCCGAGCCGCCCGCGCCCCGCGCCTGACCCGGCGCCGCGTCGCGCCGGTTTCCTCCGCCAATGCAAAAGACTCCTCCCGCCGCCGCCGAGCCCGTGAAGTTCGGGACCTTCGGCGGCGTGTTCACGCCGAATCTGCTGACGATCCTCGGCGTGATAATGTTCCTCCGCACCGGCTGGGTCGTGGGCAACGCCGGCCTGAAGGAGAGCCTGCAGATCCTGCTGATCGCAAACCTGATCACGCTGCTGACGGGCCTCTCGCTCTCCTCCATCGCCACCAACCTCAAGGTCGGCGGCGGCGGCGTTTATTTCCTCATCTCGCGCAGCCTTGGCCTGGAGGTCGGCGGCGCCGTGGGCGTGCCGCTCTTCCTCGCCCAAGCCGTGTCGGTGGCCTTCTACATCATCGGTTTCACCGAGTCGCTGCACTTTCTGTTCCCCGCGGTCTCCGACCGGCTCGTCTCAGGCGGCGTGCTGGCGGCGTTGTTCGTGATCGCGTGGGTCGGCGCCGACATCGCCATCAAGGCCCAATACCTCATCATGGCCGCGCTCGGCCTGTCGCTGGTGTCATTCTTCGGCGGGTGGACGCCCACCGCCGGCGGCCTTTCCGCCAACTGGACGCCCGCCTACGAATCCGGCCAGACGTTCTGGACCGTCTTCGCCATCTTCTTCCCGGCCGTCACCGGCATCATGTCCGGCGTCAGCATGTCGGGCGACCTGAAGGAGCCCGCCCGCAGCATTCCGCGCGGCACGCTGGCGGCGATCGGCATCACCTTTTTCATCTACGTCGGCATCATGGTCTGGCTCGCGCTCAACGCGTCGCGCGATGAACTGCTGGACAACAAGCTGGTGATGCAGCGCATCGCCTTCGTGGGGCCGCTGATCTTCGCGGGGCTGTGGGCGGCCACGCTGTCGTCCGCGCTGGCCAGCCTGCTCGCCGCGCCACGCACGTTGCAGGCGCTGGCGCAGGACCGCGTGGTCCCGCGCTTCCTCGCGCGCGGCCACGGCCCGACCAACGAGCCGCGCATGGCCCTGGTGCTTTCCTTCGGCCTCGCCGCCGTCTGCCTGCTCGCGGGCGGCCTCGATGTGATCGCCCCGGTCATCACCATGTTCTTCCTCGCCTCCTACGGCACGGTGAACCTCGCCGCCGGCCTCAGCGCGCTCGCCGCCAACCCGAGCTACCGCCCGACTTTCCGCGCGCACTGGGCGCTGTCCCTTGCGGGCGCCGCCGGTTGCTTCATGGTGATGCTGGTGCTCAACCCGCTGGCGACCGTGGCCTCGGCCGTCGTCATCGCCGGCCTCTTCACCTACCTCAAGCACCGCCAATACCAGACGGCGTGGGGCGACGAATG
>JBMSWZ010000017.1:0-10915 GCA_049425105.1 Cephaloticoccus sp. | reverse complement strand
TGGATCTGATCGTCATGGGCAAGGAAGGGCGCGATGCGCAGATCGCCGACTTCAACCGCGTCGTCACTCATCTTGGGAAGCTCGGCGTCGAGGCGCTCTGCTACAACTTCATGCCGCAGATCACGCACGACGCGATGGTCATGCGCACGTCGTTTACCACCGAGGAACGCGGCGGCGCCCACACCAGCAGCTTCGAGCTCGCGAAGTTCGACAATAACCGGCGCACCGACGAGGGCGTCACCACCGACGAGCAGATGTGGGACAACCTCGACTACTTTCTCCAGCGGGTCGTGCCCGTGGCCGAGGCCGCGGAGGTGAAGCTTGCGATGCACCCCGACGACCCACCGCTCTCACCCATGTGGGGCCTGTCGCGCATCATGCGCAGCGTCGAGAACTACGACCGGCTCTTCGCGCTGAACCCCAGCCCGGTCAATGGCATGACCATGTGCATGGGTTGCTTCGCCGAGCTCTGCGTCGATTTGAAGAAAACGATCCGCCACTTCGCCGACCGGATTCACTTCGTGCACTTCCGCGACGTCGCCGGCACCTTGGAAAATTTCCACGAGACCTTCCCCGACAACGGCCCCAACGACATGGTCGAGCTATTCAAGGTCTACCGCGACATCGGCTACAAGGGATTCATTCGCGTCGACCACGTGCCGCGCCTCGCGATCGAGTCCACCGCCGGCGAAGGCTACGGTCTCCCGGGCCACATCTTCGCCATCGGCTACCTGAAGGGCCTCATGGAACCGATCTTCGGCAAGACCAGCCGGCAACCCGCCTGATGAGGGTCGCCCTCGCGCAGTTTCTCTACGAAACCAACACCTTCAATCCCCAGGAGGCGACGCTCGACGTCTTCACCCAAGCCGGCGTCTACCTGACTGTTCCCACCGCCGTGCACGCGTGGTCAGCAGGCGGTGACTCTCAACTTCAAGCCAGCCTGGAGACCCTCGTGGCCGCAAGCGTCGTGGCAGTGCCAGCCTTTGTCGCCGTCTGCGGCGCGCCCGGCGGCCGCTTGGGCCGCGAGGCCTACGCGGCCCTGCGCGCGGATTTCCTCCACGCGTTGCGCCGAGTCCTGCCCGCGGATGCACTTCTGCTTCATCTGCACGGCGCCGTAGCCGCCACCGGCACCGACGATGTCGAAGGCGACCTCCTTGAGGCGGTGCGACGTGAACTACGCTTTGCCGGCCGCGTGGTGGTGTCGCTGGATTTGCACGCCCACGTGACGCCACGGATGCTGCAACACTCCGACCTCGTCACCGGCTATCGCACCTTTCCTCACCAAGATTTCGCCGAGACGGGTCGTCGCGCTGCCCGGCTGTTGCTCGATGCGCCTACCGCCAATTCGCGCACGCTGGCCCACGTGGCGGCGTTGATTCCCCCGACCGCCACGCACCACGCCCACGGGCATTTTGCCGAAATGCTGCGACGCGCCCGCGCCGCCGAGGCGGAACCCGGCATCAGCGACGTCAGCCTTTTCCCCGTGCAGCCGTGGATGGATGTGGCAGAACTGTGCACCAGCGTGGTCGTCACCGCCTCGGACCCGGCGCGCGGCGCGACAGTTGCGTGTGAACTGGCCCGGTCCTGGTGGGAAAGTCGCGCGGGCTGGGACGCCGGCCTACTCGATTGGAGCATTATTATCACACGCCTGACAGAGGGGAAAGTCGGGCCGTGGTTTCTCGTCGACACGGCTGACGCTACGACCGGTGGCGCCACCGGCGACAGCGCCGAGGCCATTGCGCAGCTCTGGCCGCGTCGCGATCATCTGCCCGGCGACGTCTTCCTGTGGGTCGTCGATCCCCATGCGGCCACCAGCGATGCCGACTCGGTGGCCCTAGGTTCCCAACAATTCAGCGTCACGGGCCCGACCACTTTTCGCGGCGAATGCCGCTTTACCGCGCGCGGTGGCGCCTACACCGGACAGACATTTTCCTGCGGACCGACGCGCGTTCTCGCGGCGGGGCGCCTGCGCATCGTGATCACTACAACTGGGTCGCTCTGCGCGGATCCAGCGTTCTACGAATGCGTCTGCCTGAAGCCCGCTGACGCCCTCGCCGTGCAGGTTAAAAGCCTCATGGGCTGGCAGGCGGGATACGGCGTCCCTCCTGAGCGCGGCCTACGTTTCGACGGCCCCGGCGCGACGTCGCTGCACTTTGCACGGTTGCCTTTCACCGGCGCGCGCCGTGAACTCTATCCCCTCCAACCGGAACCCGTCACCCCCGTTACGCTATGGCAATCGATCTGACTGGCAAAGTCTGCCTTATCACCGGCGCCGACGAAGGCATCGGCTACGGCGTCGTCAAAGGCTTCCTCGCCCGCGGCGCGCAAGTCGCCGCCGGCATGCTCCAGCCCGAGAAATTCGGCGCGCGCGCCGCCCCCGCTTTTGTGGTGCCGATGGACGTGACCCAGCCCGACCAGGTCAACGCCGCCGTCGCCGCCGTCATCGCCAAGTTCGGCCGCATCGACGTGCTCATCAACAACGCCGGCATTTACCCGCGTTGCCCGGCCGACGAGATCACCTTTGAAAAATGGCAGCAGGTGCGCG
Source organism: Cephaloticoccus sp. (assembly GCA_049425105.1). Classification (GTDB taxonomy): domain Bacteria; phylum Verrucomicrobiota; class Verrucomicrobiia; order Opitutales; family Opitutaceae; genus Cephaloticoccus. The sequence continues at coordinate 8,370 of JBMSWZ010000017.1, read as the reverse complement.
ACATCAACCTCGACGGCACCTGGCGGTGCTGCGAGGCCGTGATACCCCACCTCAAGCGCCAAGGGGGCGGCGTTATTCTCAACACCGGCAGCATCACCGTGCGCATGGGCATGGCCGAGCTTGCGCACTACGAGGCCACCAAGGGCGGCATTCTCGGGCTCACCCGCGGCCTCGCCCGCGACCTCGGCAAATACGGCATCCGCGCCAACTGCCTGCACCTCGGCGCCGTCCTCACCGAGGGCGAGGCCCGGCTCGGTATTGAACCGAAGGCCCAGCTCGAGCGGCTCAACAGCCGCCAGTGCCTCCCCGGCCGCCTCACGCCCGAGACCATCGAGCCCACCTACGCCTTTTTCGCCTCGGACGACAGCGCCGACATCACCGGCCAGAGCCTGACCGTCGACCGCGGCTGGGTGCACGACTGAGCGCGATCGCCGGAGTTTTTCGAGCCTATGCAAATTGTGTCTGGCCGCGGCGGCTATCGGGCGCCCATGCTGGCGCGATGTTCGAGATCACCGGCACCATCAAAGTCATTTTTGACGAGCAAACCTTTGGCAGCGGCTTCAACAAGCGGGAGTTCGTGCTGACCATCGAGGACGGGCGCTTTCCGCAGGAAGTGAAATTCGAGTGCGTGAAGGACAAGACCGCGCTCGTCTCCGGCCTGAACACGGGCGAAAAGGTGAAGGTCTTTTTCGACCTCCGCGGACGCGAGTGGAAGGGCAATTATTATGTGAATCTCAACGCCTGGAAGCTGGAGCGCATCGAAGGCGACGCCACTCCGCCCCCGGCGGAAGACGACGGTCCGCTGCCGACCGAACCGGGTGAGCCGGTGGACGACGAAGCCCCGTTCTGACGGGCGTGGCGCGCGACGGCGCCGGAAGGCGCAACCACGCCAAAATAAGACACGATCCGGCCCGGGTTTCCGCCGGCTGGGCGTGAAGGTTGCTGGAGTAGATTTTGCGACGGGAAGATTGCTGAGGGCGGGTGCGCCGGGCAGGCTCGGGGCATGGTGCATCACGCACCCGGCCCGCTTTCCGCCGCTCCCTCCCGATGCACTTCCACCACCCGTTGTTTCGCCTGGTCCGCGCCCTGGTGACGGCCGGCCTTGCGGTCACCTTTCCTGCCTTCGCGCGCGCGGCTGAGTCCGCCGAGGCTCCCGCCCGGGGTTTCGCGCCCGTGGACTGGGCCGTCGTCGTGCTCTACGCCGGCGCTTTGATGGCCATTGGCTTCTATTACGCGCGCCGCCAGACAAGCACGGAGGAATACTTCGTCGCCAGCCGGAGCATCGCGCCGTTCCTCGCGGGCATTTCGCTCTACGCGACGATGTTCAGCACGCTGAGCTACATCGGCAATCCCGGGGAGATCATCCGCAACGGCCCGGTGGTGTTGTTCGCCGGTCTGACGGCGGCGCCGATCTTATACCTGATCGTTGGCTATGGCGTGATCCCGTTGATCATGCGTCAAGCCGTGACCAGCGCCTACGAGTTGCTCGAAACCCGGCTCGGTCGCGGCGCGCGCCTGCTGGGCTCGGGGCTGTTCGTCCTCACGCGCCTGGCGTGGATGGCGCTAATGCTCTACACCACCTCGCTCGTGCTGGTCACGGTCATGGGCTGGAATCCCGCTTGGGCGACGCCGTTGAGCATCGCCACAGGCGTGCTAACCACCGCCTACACCCTGACCGGCGGTCTGCGCGCGGTGGTCGTCAGCGATGTCGTGCAATTCTTCGTCCTCCTCCTCGGCGCGATCCTCACTCTGGTGTTTGTCACCGTGACCCTGGGCGGCGTCGGCGCGTGGTGGCCGGACGGCTGGCAACCGCACTGGCAGGAACAGCCGTTCTTCAGCCTGGATCCCGCCGTGCGCGCAACGACCGTAGGCACCTTCGTCGGGGCGATCATCTGGTGGACCTGCACTTCGGCCGCCGACCAGATGGCGATCCAGCGCTACCTCAGCACGCGCGACGCCAAAGCGGCCCGCCGCGCGTTTCTGCACAACTGCCTCGGCAATATCGTCGTGACCACGATCCTCGGCCTGGTCGGTCTGGCACTGCTGGGCTTCTACCGGCATCACCCCGACCTGCTGCCGCGCCACGCCTCGCTCACTCAAAACGCCGATGCCCTCTTCCCGCATTATGTGAGTCATTTCCTCCCCGCCGGCATTCCGGGCCTGGTGATGGCGGGCCTGTTGGCAGCGGCGATGTCGAGCCTGAGTTCCGGCATCAGCTCGACCATCACCGTCGTCTCGAAGGATTTTATTGAACAGCTTTGGCCCGATTCGCATCGCACGGATCGCGACCGCCTGCGCACCGCCCACCTGCTCGGCGGCGTGATCGGTCTCATCGCCATCGCCGGCAGCCAAATCGCCGGCATAATCCCGGGCAACCTCATCGAAGTTATGGGCAAGTCCATCAATCTCCTGCTCTGTCCTCTCTTCGGCCTGTTCTTCCTCGCACTGGTCGTGCCCTTCGCCACGCCATTCGGCGCCATCATGGGCGCGCTCTACAGCTTTGGCGCGGCGCTGCTCACCGCCTACTGGGAGCCGTTCACCGGCGGCGGGCCGGTGAGCTTCCAATGGATCGCACCGATCGCGTTGGTCGTGTCCCTGACCGCGAGCTGCGGCTTCAGCCTGCTGCCCACGCGCGGGCGTTCCGCCAAGGTCCTTGCCGGCTACACCGCCGCGACGCTGGCCCCGTGGGGCGTGCTGCTCGCCGCGGTGCTCTGACCCTTTTCCTGCATGAACCCCATCCGCGCCGCGGCCTTTACCTCCACCGCCAACACCCTGCACCGGGTCCCCGACTGGCCCCGGCTGCCCGACTACCTCAAACTCGACATTGTGAGCAACGCGGTCGCGGACTCCCGCGGCCGCATCTACGTCGCCCACCGTCACCACCACCCATTGTTTCGCCTCCACCCCAACGGCGACTTCGAATGCGAGATCGGCGTCGACGTCATGCGCCCGAGCATGGGTTACGATGTGCTCAATCACCCGCAACCCGTCGCCATGGGCGTGCGGCCCTGGCTGCACGGACTGCACGTCGATCCGTTGGACAATCTCTGGGTGACCGACGTCGGCCGGCACTTGGTCTTTCGTTTCAACCCCGACGGCGAGATCACGCTCACGCTCGGCGTTGACGGCGTCTCTGGCTGCGACGCGACGCATTTCCACCAACCCACCCACGTCTGCGTCCTGCCCAACGGCGAGTTCTACGTGACGGACGGATCCGGCACCGCGCGCGGGGTGCACTGCGACGCCAACGCCCGCTTCGTCCGCGATTGGGTCTGGCACGGCACCGCGCCGGGCGAATTCCACACGCCGCACGTCATCACCGCCGACGCCGGCGGCCGCCTCTACGTTTCCGATCGCGAAAACGACCGCGTGCAAGTCTTCGCGACCGACGGCGCGCTGCTGGCCGAATGGCCCGGCCTGCATTCCGTCGACGGCCTCCACGTTGCCGCTGACGGCTTCATCTACGGTTCCGCCGGCCTCGACAACGCGGTGATCCGGTTTCACCCCGACGGCCGCATCCACACCGTCTGGGCCGAGCCCGGGCTGTTCCGCTACCCGCACGGCATCTGCGTCCTGCCCAACGGCGACATCCTCATCGCCGAGACTGGCGGGCACGAAATCAAGCTGATGCGCCATGAGTAAGTTCCAGCTTTCCGTCACCGTCGATATCCCGGACGATTTCACCAAGGGAACGATCGACGCCGCGCGACTCGACGAGATGATGCGCCTCATCCGCGAAACCGGGGCCACCCGCGTGCACTGGCTCTACTACGGCGAGATCGATCCCGCCGACGAACGCGCCGGCAACATCTGGGACTGTTACTGGGCGTCACACGGCCGCGCGACCATCGCCGCCATCGGCGAGCCGCTTCGCGCCGCCGTCCGCGCTGCCAAGGCGCACGGCCTCGAAATCTACGGCGTGCTCAAGCCTTACAACGGTGGACTCGCCGGCAGCTTGCCCGCGGGTTCGCCTGAGGCCGGCACGCGTTCACAACTGACACGCATCGGCGGCAGCCTCGTGCAGGTCATTCCGTTCTTGGAAAAGCATCCGGAGATGCGCCCCCAGCGCCGACCCGGCTTAGCCTCCACGGGACCAATTCGCGCAATCCATCTCGCCAAAGCCGAAGCGTCACCGACGCGACTGCGTCCGGAACACCTGCGCCTGTGGGTCAGCGCGGACAATCACGCCTACCGCCCCCTGCCTCTCACGCCCACCGGATCGGTCGAAGTGGCTCCCGCCGCGCGCGAGGTCCGCGACTATCACGGCAACATCCTCACCCGCGCCGGTGATCCCGTGCAAGTCCTGCGCCTCACCGGACTGGAAATCCACGAACCTTTCGTCGTCGTCACGACCACTCATGCCACCGGACCCGGCGACTTTCGCAACACGCCCCTCGGCATGGTTTCCGTCTTCGGCGACGCCGGGGAGCCGCTCGATTGCGTGCTCGCGACCCACGCCGCGCTGTGGATCAAGCCGCGCGACTTTCGCACCTACGGCTTGGAATTCGACCAAGGCTACGGGCATCTGCCGATCACGCTGGATGCACCTTGGGCGGCGCCGACGGGCGACAAGTGGACACACTTCTCCGGCGAGGACGAATTTGCCGACGAAGCGATTTTCGGACACGGGCAGGCGGGCGGATTCATCGGCATCGCGCGCGGCAAGAACACCCATCTCTCCGCCACGCCCTGCGAGGCTTACCCGGAAGTGCGCACGCTGTGGCTTGGCTGGGTGCAGGCGATGCTCGACGCGGGCGTCGACGGCGTCGACTTGCGCATCTCGGCGCATGGCAGCCTGACGGACGAACCCGAGACCTTCGGTTGGAATCCGCCCGTGCTGGCCGCGTATCGCGCGCGCTTCGGCGAGGGCGAGGTCGAGCCGGGCAAACTGGCCCGAGTGCGCGGCGAATTTTACACCGGCTTCGTCCGCGACGCCGCGGCGCTGGTGCGAAAGCACGGCCGACGCACGCAGCTGCATCTCCACGCCGAGGCGTTTCGCCCGGACCGCGTCTTCGGCCAGGTGCACGGCATTCCCGCCAACGTGGAGTTCCAGTGGCCCCGGTGGCTCGACGAGGGCCTGGCCGACGAAGTGGTGCTGCGCACAAGTTGGTTTGAGGCCGCCGAGGATCCGCTCGGCGCGGCGCAAACCAACCGCAGCCGGCTCTCTTCCGCGCTCATGGATCCTGTGGCGACGGCCATGCTCGAGGCCGCCGCGCGGCATCGCCTGCCCGTGACGCTCAACCGCTACATCGGCCGGGCCGCCAAGCTGGCTGAATACCTGGATGACCTGTCGCTCACCGCGCGCGACGGACGCTTCGCGCGGTTCGACGTCTACGAATTCTTCGACCTCGCCCAAGCCTCTCCCGACCACCCCGGCCTCACGCCGCGAGCCGGCCGGCTCGCCGCCCTGCAGCAGCGCTGGGCGGGGTTGAATTCGCCCCCTTCCTTGCCATGAAACTCGAACACGTTGCCTGCAATGTCGCCGATCCGGTGGCCGTGGCCGCCTGGTATGGCGAGCACCTCGGCTTGAAAATCGTGCGGCACATTCCCCAGCCGGCCCAAACTCATTTTCTTTCCGACGGCGCCGGCACCGTGTTGGAGATCTATCGCAACCCACCCGACGCTGTGCCGGACTACGCCGCGATGGACCCGTTGCTGCTGCACCTGGCGTTTGTCAGCGCCGACCCCGTCGCAGACCAAACCCGGCTCGTCGCCGCCGGCGCGACTTATCACAGTGAGGTCAGGGGCGCTGACGGCACTCTGCTCGTCATGCTCCGCGATCCGTGGGGACTTGCCCTGCAGCTCTGCAAGCGCGGCACGCCGATGACCTAGACCGGCGCCCATGCCCACGCGGATTGCCCTCATTGGTCCCGGTGCGATTGGTGGCGCCGTGGCCGCGCATCTGTCCACCTGCGAAAACCTTGAGATTAATCTCGCAGCCCGCACGCGGTTCGCCGAATTGCTTCTGGAATCGAGCGAGGCAGAACCGCGACATATTCCCGCGCGCTTCCTCGCCGCCACTGATCAGCCCGCCCCCTTCGACTGGATGCTTATCGCCACCAAGGCCTACGACGTGGCCGGCACCGCGCCCTGGCTGGCGACCTTGGTCGGCCCAAACACGCGCGTGGCCGTCCTGCGCAACGGCGTCGAGCACCGCGAGCGCTTTCAATCGCTGGTGCCGGCGGCGCAACTGCTGCCGGTCATGGTCGATCTGCCGGCATCGCGTCTGGCGTCCGGGCACATTCGTCAGCACGGCCGGGGCGTGCTGCGCGTGCCGGACGGAGACATCGGCGAAGCCTTTTGCACCCTCTTTGCCGGGACGTCCATTGATGCCGCGACCGTCAACGACTTTACCACGTGCGTCTGGCGCAAGCTCACCCTCAATGCGCCGGGAGCCGTCAACGCCCTGCTCCTGCAACCCACCCGAATCGTCGCCGCCCCCGCCGTGGCCAACCTCATACGCGGCCTCATGCGCGAAGCCATCGCGGTCGGCCGCGCGGAAGGTGCCGTGCTGGGCAATGAACTGATTGAAGCGGTGATCACCGGCATGCGGCAGGCACCGCCGGACAGCGTCAATTCCCTGCACGCGGACCGGCGCGATGGCCGGCCGATGGAAACCGACGCCCGTAACGGCGCCATCGTGCGCTTTGGTCGTCGCCACGGCATTCCCACGCCATTGAACGCCATGGCCGTGACCCTGCTCGAAGCTGGCGCTGCGAACTGCGGCCGCTGAATTACTTCACCCGGAAATCCACCGTCAGCTTGCGGCCGTAGGTGGTGACGAAGGTAACCGTCTCCCACTCCTCGTAGTTTTTCGAATCGTGCATGCCGATGTAGTGACCGGGCAGGCGCGGATCCTTCCACCAAAGGGAAGCCGAGACCTCGAGTTCCGTGCGCACCGGCAGGAGTGTGGCGGCGTCAACCCAGTAGTGCGCCACGAGCATCTGGCCGCCGGAGAGCGTTTTGAGTCCGTGCAAGCTGCCCAGCCGGACGGCCGCCTCGCGGTCGATCAGGTCCTCCAGGCGCCAATCACTGCCGTCGAGGTAGGTGCGGCGCGTGAACCGGTGGCATTTCACGCCGCCCAACTCCTCAACTCCGGCGTAATGCAGGTCTGCCGGGCCCGCGACGACCCTGGGCACGAGCCCAAGTTGAAACTGTGGCAGGGAGGTGGGCAGGGTCGCCGTCCACTTTGCCCCCGCTTCCGCAGCAGCCCGCAGCGGCGCCAAGACCGCTTCATGCAACAGCACCTGCTGCCAGTCACCCAGCGTCGCGCTATCGGGATTCTTGGGCGAAAGGAACCGCCCGTTCGGCAGGAGCTGTGCCGCCAGCTCGCCATTGGCCCTGCGCCACTGTGCGACAAATCCGCCGCCGGCACTGTCACCCACCGCCAGCTCCACTTGGGCCTCACGCGCGGACACGAGCGATACGAATTCCAACTTTTCCGTAGCGGGCAGCCGGCCGCCGGCATTCTCCAAATCGAGCTGGCGCATGCCGCTCGAGAACGCCTGCGTCCCCGCGGGATGCGGCAGGCGGAAAAAGTCGATCATCTCGGGATAGCCCGACAGCACCTGCTCCTGGTGAACGTCAGCCGTGAGCACGAGGCCCGGCTTCCACCCGTAGCGCGGGGCCGGACCGTCGGCTAGCAGGGTCTCGAGCAACTGGCGCACGGCAGGGGCGTGGTCGATGTCGGTCCGAATCATGTGGGCGTTGCCTAAAGTGCCGCCATCGCCTAAGAACAACGCGCGACCGCGTCCCAGCTTAGCCAGCACCGCCACTGGTCCGGCGGCGAACTCGCTCCTGCTTTCCAACAGCACTTCCAATTCGGCCGGCGGTTCCGGGGCCAGCGCGAACGTGGCGCCGTTGCCAAAGATGAGGTCCCGCACGCCGTCGAAGCGCGGATGATCCGGCGCGATCGGAATCGACAGCGTGTGCGTCATCGATTCCTGAAATTCCACGCCGAACCGTCGGCCGATACGGTTCATGGCGGCGAAGTCGAAATCGGCCTTGGCAAAATCCGTCGCGCTGTTGCCGACCACGATCAGCATGCCGCCGTCCCGCACGTAGTCACGCAGCAGGTCGGCGTCGGCGTCGGTGATCTCGGCCCGGCCGCCGGCACTGGTTTTCACGGGGCAGATCAGCAGATAGGCGTCGGCCCGCGCCAGCATCACCCGCGAAATCGGTTCGTGTCCCAGCTCAAAGGCGAATTCGTCGGCCATCACGCCCGCGAGCACAAACGTGCCGTTGGGAATGGCGGTCGCCTTGGGCGAATAGAAGTTCGACAGCTTGCGCAACGTCGCATCGCCGCGCGCCACGCCTTGGCCGTAAAGCCGCTCATCGCGCACGCGTTGGTAATAGTCATCCAGCACCAGA
>JBMSWZ010000016.1:0-10947 GCA_049425105.1 Cephaloticoccus sp. | reverse complement strand
CCGGAAACCGGCATCTCCGACCTCACCAGCGTCAGCTCGCCCGTCGAACGCCTCATGGCAGGCCAAGCCGAGCCCGCCGCGGTGTTCGATCTGCGCCGGCGCACCCTCGAATTTCAGTCCCGCCTGCGTTCATCCGAGGTGCGCGGCTTTCTGGGCGGTCGCATCGACCTCATTCCGCACCAGTTTTACATCCTGCACGAGGTCTCGCGTCGCCAGCTGCCCCGCGTGCTGCTCGCCGACGAAGTGGGCTTGGGCAAGACCATCGAAGCCTGCCTCATCCTTCAGCGCCTGCTCGCCACCGGATGGACGCGGCGGGCCCTCGTGCTCGTGCCCGAGTCGCTGGTGCACCAGTGGTTCGTCGAATTGCTCCGCCGCTTCAACCTCTGGTTCACGATCTTTGACGAGGAACGCTGCGCCGCCGCGGAGGCCAGTGAGCCGGACAAGAATCCGTTTCTCTCCAGCCAGCTCGGTCTCGCCAGCGTGGCCTTTCTCGCCGGCGATGAACGGCGGCGCGAGCAGGTCGTGGCCGCCGGCTGGGATCTCGTCATCGTCGACGAGGCCCATCACCTTGGGTGGACACCCACAGAGGCGAGCCCCGACTACCAACTGGTCGAGGCCCTCGCCCAGAAAGCCCCCGGGCTGCTTCTCCTGACCGCCACGCCGACGCAGCTCGGCTTGTCCGGACACTTTGCGCGCCTGCGCCTGTTGGATCCCAACCGCTACGACAGCCTCGATGCCTTCCTCGAGGAAACCGAACGTTTCGGCACCGTCGCCGCGATCGCGGAGCGCCTCGTCGAGGCGAAGCCGCTGGAGGTGAAGGATCACGCGGCGTTGAAAAAGATCTTCACGCGAGACCCGGAGGTATTGGAGACCCACCTCGCTGCCCTCGCCGCCGGGACTCCCGGGGCCCGCGACGCCCTGCTCCGCACGCTGCTCGACCAGCACGGCACGGGTCGCATGGTGTTTCGCAACACCCGCGCCGCCATGAGCGGTTTTCCCAAACGCCGCTATGAACCCGCGCCCGTGGAAGGCGCCTCCCCCACCCTGCTGGCCCGCGTCGCGCGCGAACTGCACGCGGAGGAAACCGGCACGGCCGACGAAATCCGCTACTCGTTCAAGGAAGACCCGCGCCTCGACTGGCTGCTCAAGTTCCTCAAGGCCCACGCCGACGCCAAGGTCCTGCTCATCTGCAAATCCGAGCGCAAGGTCCTCGCCCTCGAGGCCGCGATCAAGGAGCGCCTCAACCTGAACCTCGCGCTCTTCCACGAGGGTCTGCCGCTCGTCGTGCGCGACCGCCAGGCGGCCTGGTTTGCCGAACCCGCGGGCGCGCAGGTGCTGCTCTGCTCGGAGATCGGCAGCGAAGGCCGCAACTTCCAGTTCGCCCATCACCTTGTGCTGTTCGACCTGCCGCTGAATCCGGGTCTGGTTGAGCAACGCATTGGCCGCCTCGATCGCATCGGCCAGAGCCAGACCATCCGCATTCATGTGCCTTACCTCGTCGGCGGAGCCGACGAAGCGGTGGCGCGCTGGTATCACCTCGGTCTCGATGCCATCGAGGCCCCGCTCCACGGCGGCACCGACTACCACCACGCTTACCGCGACCGGGTGCTCCGGCTTGCGGCCGATTTCGGCAAAGAGAAAGCGCACGCCGCCGCGCACGCGAAACTCGAAAAGCTCATCGCCGAGACCGAAAAGTTCCGCGCCACCCTGCAGGAAAAACTCCGCCAGGGCCGCGACCGCCTCCTGGAGCTGAATTCCTTCAACCCCGCGGTCGCCGAAAGCGTCATCGCCAAGGTGCGCGCGGCCGACGCCGACCCGCAGCTGCGGGGCTTCCTGCACGAGCTGCTGGATCACTTCGGCGTGCGCGTGACCGAGCACGAGGACGGTGATGTCTTCCTCGACGCCGACCACGCTTACGTCGAGGGCTTCCCGTCGATTCCGCGCGAGGGCATGCTCGCCACCTACGACCGCGGCCGCGCCATTGCGCGCGAGGACATCCGCTTCGTCTCGGCCGATCATCCGTTGGTGCAGGATACCGTAGACCTGCTGATCGAGTCACCCGCCGGCACCACCGCGTTCTGCCTGCTTGAAGCCGAACGCCCCAACCTGCTGCTCGAGGCGGTATTCGTGCTTGAGACCATGGCCGAGGCGCGCTGGCACGTGGATCAATTCCTCGCGGCCACGCCGATCCGGGTGCTGGTTGACATCCACGGCCGCGATCGGACCGACGAACGGCCCGCCGCCGAACTCGCGCGCGACCTGGAGGACGCGCCCCTGCCCCAGTTCCTTGCGAAACCCGGCTTTAACGCCACGCTGCTGAAAAATCTCCTCGAAGGCGCCACCGAGCGCGCCGAGGCCCGGGCGCAGCCGCTGCGTCAGGCCGCGCGCGAAACCGCCGCCGCCACCCTCACCGCCGAGCTCCAGCGCCTCGTCACACTCGGCAAACTAAACGACCACGTGCGCCCCGAAGAGATCGAGCTGGCCAAAAAGCAGGCGCGCCAGACCCGCACCGCCATCGAACAATCCCGCCTTCGCCTCGACTCCATCCGCCTCATCCTCGAAGGCCCCGCCCAACTCTGATCCGCCGCCCATGTGGCCACGGTCGCTCCCCGCCTTCGGCGTTAGTAACGTATTACGTTACAAATCAACCCGGGGCCTCCGACGACTGGAAAAGCCAGTTTGTAACGTAATACGTTACTAATTGCGGCTGGGGCTCAGCCGGCCGGCTGGGCCTTGGATTGGTAGAACGGGATCAACTGCTTCAGGTGGCCTTGGATGACGCCGCCGACCGCGGCCGGGGGCAGCGTGCCTTTGTGCAACTCGAAAACAGCCACGAGCAGCGCCAGCTCGATGTCGGTCTTCTTGGCGCTCGCGCCTTTCATGGCCGTCACGATCTCGAGCGCTTTTTTCTCGGCCTGCTTGTAGTCTTGGAAGTTCTGTTCGGTCGGCGTTGCCATGCCCCGAAGGGGCGCACCACCCTGCCGGTCCGTCAAGCGCACATTGCCGGTCGGCTTGACCGGCCGCCGGCCGTCGCCGAGGCTCCTGCCATGACCCGACCGCTGGTCGTCCTTGGCTCGGTCCTCGCCCTCCTGCTGGGCGCCGGCTGTCATGGCCCCGCGAACGAGGCCCGCACGCTTCGCGAGACACCCGGCATTTGGGATCGAACCCAAGCGCGCGCCAACTACGTCGACGGCAACTACGAGAAATACCTGAAGGGCGGCCGGGCTCAGGATGAGAGTGCGGCCCGCGCGCTGGCCGGTTTGGAGTGGGATCAGCATGCCCGCCGCAACCAGGATCGCGCGGCCGAGACGGTCACCTGGCGCAGCGATTCGAAGGCGCGCACCGAACAGCGCGGGTTCGAGGAAAGGCTGCGCGAAATGGGCTACTGACCGGGAATCATCCGCGGTTGCGCGGGTGAAACTTGTCGTGCTGGTCGATGAGCCGCTTCGACTCCACCGCCGTGTAGATTTGCGTCGTGGCGATGTTGGCGTGGCCCAGCATTTCCTGGATCGCGCGCAGGTCCGCCCCGCCGCTGAGCAAGTGCGTGGCGAAAGAATGCCGCAGCAAGTGCGGCTTCACGGTCTTGGTGATGCCGGCGAGGCGCGCGTATTTTTTCACGATGAGCCAGAGCGTGACGCGCGACAGACCCGTGCCGCGTGCACTGAGAAACAACTGGCTGCCGGTGCGCGCCTTCACGAAATGTGGCCGGCCGGACTCCAGCCAGACGGCGATCGCGTCCGCGGCCCTCCGCCCCACGGGCACCACCCGCTCCTTCGAACCCTTGCCGAAAACACGCAGGAACCCGTGCTGGAGATCGACCTGCTGGATCGTCAGGCCGCCCAATTCCGACACGCGCAACCCGGACGAATAAAACAATTCCAGCAGCGCCTTGTCGCGCAGCGCGATCGCGTCGCCGCCGGTCGGCGCCGCCAGCAGGCGGTCAACTTCGCCGGGCGTCAATGTGCCGGGCACGCGGCGGCTTTGCTTTGGCGAGCGCAGCAGCGCCGTGAAATCGTCATCGCGCAAGTTCTCGCGCTGCAGGTAACGGGAAAGTCCGCGCAGGGCGGCGAGTTTGCGCGCGAGACTGGTGACCGCATAGGCCTCGCCGCTCAGTTGGTGAATCCATTTCGCCACCGCGTCACCGGACACGCTGCGCCAGTTGCGTTCGCCATGCTGCGCGAGAAACCTCGCGCACTGGTCGAGGTCGGCGAGGTAGCCCTCCTGCGTGCGCGGGGACAGGCCGCGCTCCAAGCCGAGGAACGCGAGAAACCCGTCGATTTCCTCGGCAAAGTCCGGCGCCGCCTGCGAGGCGGCGGAACGGCGGACTGACGCTGGGCGCGGCATTGCCGGCGCAGGATCAGCGGCGGCGGAACTGGCCGCCTTGATAAGAGCTCTGCTCGCGCACGCGGTAGGTGATGCGCGCTTTTTCCAAGTCGTAGGGGCTCATTTCCATCTTCACCGTGTCGCCCGTCGCGATCTTGATGAAGTGCTTGCGGAGCTTCCCTGAAATGTGGGCCAGAACCACGTGCCCGTTGGACAACTCGACCTTGAACATGGTGCCGGGGAGGACGGCAACGACCTTTCCTTCAACCTCGATCGAGTTTACATCGGCCATAAGGTAAGGAGGGACGGGACAGCGTGGGCTTGGTGCATAATTGGGTGACGCAGAGCGTAAAACCACCTTGTAAGCCCTAGAAGCCCCCCGTAAGTCAAGGCTTTACCCGTCGCGCCGCCCTCTGGAGACACGACCTATGCCCATGGAATCCTCCCGCAAACCGGCCCCCGAGTGCCCGTTCGAAAAACGTTTCCCGTCGCAGCTCGTGCGCGACGACACGTTTTTCATGAGCCTGGCCTACAATCAGGCCATCGACGCGTGGCGCCGCGGCGAGGTCCCGATCGGGGCGGTGATCGAACGCGACGGCGAAATCGTCGCGCTGGCGCACAACACCGTGGAGGCGGCCCGCGACCCCACCGCGCACGCCGAGGTGCTGGCCATCACGCAGGCCGCGAACGCGCTGGGCGACTGGCGCCTCGACGGCTGCACCCTTTACGTCACGAAGGAACCCTGCCCGATGTGCTCGGGGGCCACGCTCATGTCGCGCCTGAAACGCGTGTGCTACGCCGTGCGCGACCCGAAGATGGGTTGCCTCGGCGGCGCCACCGACCTCAACGCCCTGCCCCGCGTCAACCACCACCTCGAGCTCTCCGCCGGCGAGGTGATGGAACCGGAGTGCCGCGAACTGCTGCAGGCCTTTTTCAAACTGAAACGCACCGAGGAAGACACACCGGGCGGTTGACGAATCCGATGGTCGGTGCAACTTGTGCTTTCCCGCTTAACTTAACCGCAAGCGAAAGATCACCCATGGCTTACACCCTCCCCCCTCTGCCTTACGCTGCCAACGCCCTCGAGCCGCACATCGACGCGCGCACGATGGAAATCCACCACGGCAAGCACCACCAGGCCTACATCACGAATCTCAACAACGCCCTCGCGTCCGCCAATGTCACGGGCCCGGATGACGTCAATGCGTTGATCGCCGATCTGTCCAAGGTGCCCGACTCCATCCGCGGCGCCGTGCGCAACAACGGCGGCGGCCACGCCAACCACTCGTTCTTCTGGACCGTCCTCGGCGGCAAGGGCGGCGCCCCGACGGGCGCGCTCGGCGACGCCATCACCGCGACCTTCGGTTCCTTCGACAAATTGATGGAAGACTTCGCCAAGGCCGGCGCCACGCGCTTCGGCTCTGGCTGGGCCTGGCTCTACGTCACCGCCGACAAGAAGCTCGCCGTCGGTTCCACCGCCAATCAGGACAGCCCGCTGATGGGTCAGGCCGTCGCCGGCATCGCCGGCACGCCGATCCTCGGCCTCGATGTCTGGGAGCACGCCTACTACCTCAACTATCAGAACCGCCGCCCCGACTACATCGCGGCCTTCTGGAACGTGGTCAACTGGGACGCCGTCGCCGCGAACTTCGCGAAGGCCACCGCCTGATCCGGTCCGCGCATTCGTTTCAAAATCAAAGCCGCACCTTTCGGGTGCGGCTTTTTTGTTGGCAAGTAAGTCGAAACCTCAGCGCCAGAGAACGCTCGCCTGCAGCGTGGAGCCGAAGTTCTTGTTGATGGGCGTGCTCTTGCCGGTCTCGGTGTCGAGGATGCACAGGACGCTCGAGCGGCGGTCGCGCGCAGTGTAGACCAGGTGCCGGCCGTCCGGCAGCCAGCAGGGCTCGATGGCGTCGAACGGCGCGCGCGACACGGGGGTGGCCGCGCCGCCTTTGCTGAAATCGTAGACAGCCACCTGGTAGCCGCTGCCGATGCGCGTGGTGAACGCGATCTTGTTCGCATCAACGCGGTTCCAGTCCGGCTCGGAGCAGTAGCCGCTGATGTTGGTCGGCACGCGGCGCGCGCCGCCGCCCGCGACGGACATGACGTAGAGTTGGGGTCCGCCCGCGGCGTCCGAGGTATACACAATGCGCGAGCCGTCCGGCGAAAAGCACGGCGAGGCCTCGACGGAGTCGGAACGCGTGAGCCGGCGGATCTGGCGGCCCTGGGCGTTGCCGACGTAGATCTCGGCGTTGCCCTCGCCGCTCAGCACCATCGCGACCTGCCGGCCGTCGGGGCTGAAGCGCGCGCCACTGTTGGTGCCCTTGAAGCTCACAAAGGTCGTGCGTTGGTAACTGTTGAGGTCGATCTGGAAAATGTCGGGAAAGCCCGAGCGGAAATAGCTCGTGTAAATCAGTTTCGAGCCGTCGGGCGACCAGCGCGGCGTGAGCGCCTGCGAGTTGTCACGGGTGATCTGCTTCGCATCGCCGAAAAACAGGTCCGAGGTGTAGATTTCCTTGCGGCCCGTGCGCTCGCCGATGAACGCGAGCTTGGCGGCGAAGAACCCGCGCAGGCCCACGCCGTTGGTGCGTTCGACGGCCACATCCGCCGCCCGCAACAGGGCCTCCCGGAGCGTGCCGCCCGCGGCCGTCTCGGAGTGCACCACGCTGCCGCCCTTGCTGATATCCACGCGCACCTGGTTGCCGGACACCTGCGAGAACCGCAGGTCGAAGGTCGCGCCGCTGGAGACGACCCGGTAGCGGCCGTGGGCCGAAAAGGCCTGGTGGGCGAGGTTGTTGAGCTCAGGCACGTTGGCCGCCACGCTCACCGAGACGGTCTTGATGTTGGAATCGATATCGACGTCACCGATGTAGCGCTGGGCATGGGCGAGCGTAAGGCCGAGGAACAGAAAGAGGGAAATCCGCAGAAGATTTTGCATGAGGGAAAAGGGGGCTTAGGTTGGACGCCGGGGCATTTCTATTTACACGCCCCCCCGCCATAACAACCTAAATTCCCCTCCCGTTCCCTTTTTTCGCCGCTGTGACCTCAGACGACATCAAACAACACCTCAAACAAGTGAAGTATCCCGGCTTCAGCCGCGACATCGTGTCCTTCGGGCTCGTGCGCTCCGCCGGCTTCGTCGATGGCACCGTCAAAGTCTCACTGGCGCTGACCACGAGTGACCCGACCGTGCCGCGGCAACTCAAGGCCGAGGTCGAAAAATGCCTGTCGGCCGTCCCCGGCGTGAAGGACACGATCATCGAGCTCGCCGTGACGCCGGTAAAGTCCGCCAGCGCGCCCAGCGGCGCGGGCGGCAATCTCGCCGGCGCGGCGCGCCCCAAGGGCATCGCCCACGCCGTGGCCGTCGCCTCCGGCAAGGGCGGCGTCGGCAAGAGCACGTTTGCGGTCAATCTCGCCTGCGCCGCCGCCCAGCTGCTGGCGATGCAGGGCAAGCCCGGGCGCGTGGGGTTGATGGACTGCGACATCTACGGCCCCAGCGTGCCGCTGATGATGGGCCTGAGCGGCCGGCCCGAGATCGAGGGCGACGGCGCCGACGCGATGCTCATCCCGATGGAGCATCACGGCGTGAAGGTCATGAGCATGGGTTTCCTCGTCGACGACAACACCCCCGTGGTGTGGCGCGGCCCGATGATCATGAAGACCGTGCAGCAGTTCGTGCAGAACGTGAAGTGGGGCGAACTCGACCTGCTCCTCATCGACCTGCCCCCGGGCACGGGCGACGCCCAACTTTCGCTGGTGCAGACCCTGCCCCTCGATGGCGCCGTCCTTGTGACCACCCCGCAGGCCGCCGCCACCAACGTGGCGCGCAAGGGCGGCTTGATGTTCCAGAAGGTCAACGTGCCCCTGCTCGGCGTCGCCGAGAACATGAGCTACTTTATCGACCCCGCCGGGCAACGCCACGACCTGTTTGGCACCGGCGGCGGCGCGGCCACCGCCGAAAAGCTCGGCACCTCGCTCCTCGGCCAGGTGCCGTTGTTGCCCGCGATCCGTGCCGGCGGTGATCAAGGCCGGCCGATCGTGGTCGGGGAACCCGAGGGGGCTGCCGCCGGGGTGTTTCGTGAGATTGCGGACGGCCTGCTGGCCAGCCTGGAGCGCAAGCCGTCGTCACAAACTTGACGGCTGCGAAACATGGTCGGCATTGACAGACCCCGACTCGTCGCTCTGATAGCTCCCGACCTAGCCGCGGAATGACCTTACCTGCACCAGAGCCCGACTCCTCGCGCGAATTCGTCAAGCAATCCAGCCTCTATCAGGAATTCCTCGCCGAACGGGAGGAAATCCTGAAGCACAAGTGGTTGGAGTCTGAACGTTTGGGCTATGACATCGGCTTCGAGCGCGCGCTGCTGGACTGGATCCGCAAGCACCGCGAGAGCTGGCGCGCCGCCCGCCGCACGTCGCCGGCCCCCCGTTCGAAGGTTTCAAGCTAGCCTCCGGACGCTGGTCGGCCGGATTCAGGCACAAAAAAACCGGACCGCAGTCCGGTTTCGTGAAAGGCAGGGGAGAAACCCTTACTTGATCTCCTTGTGCACCGTATGGCGCTTCAGGTGCGGGTTATACTTCTTCTTCTCGATACGCTCGGTCACGGTCTTCTTGTTGCGCGTGGTGAGGTAACGGGAGACGGGCTTGCCCTCCTTGCGGGCCTCCGTGCACTCAATGATGATGTGTTCTTGCATGGTTTTGAAAAGTGAAGGGTCAGAGCAAAGCCCGGGCCCGGCGCAGGGCAACTCCAAAGTTGGCGCCGCTTAATGGCGCTTCTCGGTCAGGGGCAGCATCACGCCGCGGCGGAAGAGCGTCACCTGACCGCTGCTGGACGACACCACGATCGCGATGCAATGGGCCTGGAGGCTGATGGCCGCCGCCGCCGCGTGCCGGCTGCCCAGGCCGCTCGGCAGGGTATGCTCGGTGTCCACGGCCTGAATCAGGCTGCCGGCGGACTCCACCACCCCGTCGCCGCCGATCAGGAAGGCACCGTCGATGGAGGAAAACTCCTTCACCGTCTCATCCATGAACGGGTTGAGGATGTTGCGGTCCTCCTCCTTGTAGCCATAGAACGGGTTCAAGACGAGGGGTTTGGCGAATTTCACCACCGTATCGATGTTGCCAACCACGAAGAGGCAGCCCACCGGCTTCCCCTCGCGTCCTTCGACGGCGAGCTCGGTCGCCACGGCGATCACCCGCTCCAGGACCTCGGGTTTCACGTCCTCCGGCAGCAGATCGTGCTGGCCGGTGAGCAGGGTCTGAAATTCGCGGTCGATTTCCACCACCGTAAGCGTGTCGAACTGGTTGCTGCCCGCCACGCCGCCGACGCAGCAGATGCGGTCGTTGAACGAGAGCACGCCGTGCGTCAGCGCCATCAGGATTGCGCTGCGCAGCTGCGCCATGCGCTGGCTGGAGAAGGATCGCACCTGCAGGGTAACGTTGAAGTCCTTCTGATCCTCACTGGGCTCGACCGGATTGCGCGTGACCAGGATCGTCTTCATCCGCGACCGCAGGATGCCCGGCTGGATCCCGCCGACAAAGGTGTCGCCGAAGACCATGATCGCGTGGCAGGCCGCACCGCGTGCGACCCGCTGGGCTTCCTGAAACATCAGGCGGTTGGTGCGGTTTTGCTGGGCCTGGATCGGGCGGATCCCGCCGAAGCCGCCGATCAGGCGTTCGTAAAGCGTGTCGAGGTCCGGCGCCCCCGTGAGGTTCTGCACCAGCTCCGGATCGCGCACCGTGCGCGCGATCGACGCAAGCACCTGCAGGTAGTCGCGGGCGTTCTCGCCCGCAAGCAGCATGACGATCAGGTGCACGCGCTCGTCGTCCTTCGCGCCCTCGTGGCGCACGCCGGCGCGGCTGCGGCCGATGGCGAGCACGTAGCGGCGCTTCATCTTCACGCGCACGTGCGGCAGCGAGACGCCCGAGCCGAGGTAGGTGGTCATCGTGCCCTCGCGCGCCAGCAGGCCGCGGAGCAAGGGCTCGGGCTTGAGGTCGCTGAATTTTTCCGCGCAGACCGCGAGCAACTCCTCCAGTGCGCCGCGCAGCGTCACGCTGTGCAGGTCGACGATGCGGCTCCGGGCGATGATCTTTTCCAGCCGCATGGGTCAGTTCGTTTGCCGCACCGGCCTCAGTCGCCCCGCCGGGTCACTTCTCCCACTCGAGCGCGCCCTTTTTGATTTCGTAGAAAAGCCCCAGCACCAGGACGCCCACGAAAAACGGCACCGGTCCGAGGATCGAGATGTTGTGGGCCAGAAAATCGCGGTAGACGAAGCAAAGCGGGATGAGGAAAACGACCTCGATGTCGAAAAGGATGAAGAGCATCACCGTGACGTAGAACTTCACCGAAAACCGCGAATGGACCACGCCCTCGGCGGGCACCCCGCACTCGTAGGCGGAGTCCTTGATCTTGTTTTTCGCCGCCCGCTGCCCGAACAGGTGCGTGGCAATGATGATCGCGGCGGCGATCCCGGCGGCCAGCACGGCCTGGATGAAAAACGGCAGATACGGGGAGGTCATCGCCAGCCAATCTCAAGGGCGCACGCGCCCCTGACAAGCGGTTTATTGCGGCACGTTGATGATGGTCGCGTCCGTCGCATCTTTCGAGCCCACGCCGAGCATCTCGGC
>JBMSWZ010000015.1:0-11010 GCA_049425105.1 Cephaloticoccus sp. | reverse complement strand
CAAACCAGACGGGCAGTTGAAAGGCGGTGGCCATGAGTATTACTGCTCCGCCGGCGGGGCGAACCACGTCGTGCCCATCGCGAACACGTGCGCCGCGCCGTGGCCCTCAATCATCTCCCAGCCCTCGAGGAACTCCTTGCCGTGCGCCCAGCCGCGGTAGCCCTCGCGCGCCTTGAATTGCAGGTCGGCCAGGCCGACCGCGAGGCGACGCTCCAGCTCGCGACCGCTGTCGTCGTCGCGCCAGAGGCCAAGCGCGCGCAGCGATGCGCCCGTGCCGATCACGATCATCACGCCCTCGAAGGCGTATTGCAGGCAGCTGCGCACGCCATACCAGTCCGTGCCCTCAAATTCCGTGCACATGCCGAGCCGGCCTTCCCACGGCGAAACCTCGGCCGTCGTCACACGCTGCAACAACCGCGTGTGCTCGCCCGGCTGCACGTTGATGCGGGTGCGCACGCACTTGGCGAACTGCCGGTAACCCTGGGTGAGAAACAACCCCCACGTGTCATCCGCCGGCAGCCCTTGAAACCGAAAGGGTCGCCGCACGCCCAGCGCGTTGCCGGCAAGGCCGCCGAGATCCAACGGTCGCTTCGGCGGCGGCAGCTCGTGGCGGCCGCCGTGCATCACCAGGCCCGCGATCTCCGGCCGGTGCGTCCAGCACCGCACGATGTTCATCAGGTTCGCCGCCCGGAGCCGGGCCACGAACGCCGCAAAATCGAAGTCCGCGAAGAACGCATCGAACGCCGGCGCGCCGAAATACTGGCCGGCCGCCGCCATCACGTCGACGTAGCCCTCGGTGATGTTGATGTTCCAGCTCTTGTCGTGTGCCGAAAGGCCGTCGAGCAGCACGTGGCACTCGTTGCCGTCGCCCATCGTGAAATGCCCCGCCACCGCGAGCGCCTGCATGATCAGGTCGGCGCGGGCCCGCTCGGTGGCCGGGATTTGGTCCCAGACCGCCGGGGTGCGGCTCGCGAGGACGAGAATCCACGCCGCCGCGGCATGCGTCCAACCGCCGATGCCACCCTGCGCCTCCGGCTCGCGCGTGTTGCCTTCCGCGTCGTCGGCCGGCCGGCCGTCAAGCAGCGGATGGAGTTTGGCCGCGAGCGCATCGGCCAAGCTCTGCCCGTCCACCAGCCGGCCGGGTTCGCGGTGCGCGGCGATGGCGACGAGCTGCAGCGCGAACACGCGGCTCATTTCGCGATAACGGGTGCCGGACACGAATTTCCAGCGCGGCGATTCCTCGGCCAGCGCGGCCCGGAGCGGGGCGTCGTCGATCACATTCATCAATAAACCTGGAAGAGCGCCTGCAGCGTCGCGGCGTCGGTCGAACGTGTGAGCCCGAGCATGAGCAGCACGCGCGCTTTTTGCGGATTCAGCTCCTCGGCGGTTAGGAGCCCAAGGCCGTCGTCATCAATCTCGACGTTGCGCTCCACTACGCCGCCACCGGTGCGGGAGCTGCGCACGACCGCCACGCCGGCCTTGACCGCGTCGCGACAGGCGGCGAGCGCGCCCGCGGGCAGGTTGCCCGCGCCCACCCCCGCAATCACGAGCCCTCGCGCGCCGGCGGCCACCGCCGCGTCGATCAGATCGCGGCGCATGCCGGCGTGCGCGTGGAGAATATCGACCCGCGGCAGCGTTGCCTCGCCCAGCGGCGCAAATTCGCTGTCGGCCGTGTGCCGGCGCACGGTGGGACCGAAGAAATGGATGCGGCCGCGATGCACGAGACCCGCGAGCCCGCGGTTCAGCGACTTAAAGGTGCCGACCTGCGTGGTGTTGGTCTTCGCCACCTCGCGGGCGAAATGCACCTCGTCATTCGCCACCACGAGCACGCCGCGGCCGACCGCGGCGGGATCGGCGGCCACGGCCACGGCATTGTAGAGATTCATCGGGCCGTCGGGCGAAATTGCCGTCGCTGGCCGCATCGCACCCACCAGCACCACGGGCTTCGTCGTGCGCAGGACGAGGTTCAAAAAATACGCGGTCTCTTCCATCGTGTCCGTGCCGTGCGTGATGACGACGCCCGCGGTCGCAGGTTCGTCGAGCACGGCCTGGGCCCGCGCCGCGAGCTTCACCCACACGGTCTCGTCCATGTCCTGGCTGCCCAACCGGGCGACCTGCTCCGGCTCGATTCGCGCCAGGTTCGCGAGCTGCGGCACGGCGGCCAGCAGCTCGTCGCCCGACATGATCGCCGCCGCGTAGCCGCCCGCGGCGTTCTGCGCGCCAGCAATGGTGCCGCCGGTGGCGAGGAGGCGAACGAGGGGTTTGGCGGTATCCATGGAGCGGCCACCATCGTGCGCGACCCGCGGACGAATGGAAATCACGAAGATGCGGGGGGGGCGCCGGCGCCCCGGCCGGCGTCAACTTGCTCTCGAAATGAAAATACACGCATAAAATTGCACTCAGGGCTCGTGCCGCGCGGAAAGGCCGGGCTATAACCCCGGCGTTTCTCCCACCCCACGGATCTTCCATGAGCAACTCCCCCGAACTGAAACTCGGCATCATCGGCCTCGACACCTCCCACGTCATCGTCTTCAGCGACGAATTCAATAACCCGGAGGCCAAGCACCACCTTGAGGGCGCGCGCGTCGTCGCCGCTTTCCCCGGCGGCTCGCCCGACCTCCCGTCGAGCATCGACCGCGTGCCCGGCTACACCAAGGACCTGCGGGAAAAATACGGCGTGGCGATCATGGACTCCATCGAGGCCGTCGTCGCCGCCAGCGACGCCATCCTGCATACCTCGCTGGACGGCCGCACCCACCTCGAACAGTTCAAGCGCATCGCTGCCGCGGGCCCGGGCAAGCCGGTGTTCGTCGACAAGCCCTTTGCGCTCTCCACCGCCGTGGCCAAGGAGATTTTTGCCATCGCCGCGCAGCACGGCTGCCCGATCTTCACCTCGTCCTCGCTGCGCTTCACCGGCGCGCTGACCCGCGTCGTTACCCCCGAGACGCGAGCCACGGTCAAGGGCGCGCAGTTCCACGGCCCGGCCGCGCTGGAACCGACCAATCCCGGCTTCTACTGGTATGGCATCCACCCGATCGAGATGCTCTACACCGCCATGGGCACCGGCTGCCGCAGCGTGCGCTGCCAGAGCTTGGAGCACCACGACATCATCACGGGCGTGTGGGCCGACGGCCGCATCGGCACCGTGCAGACCAACCGCACCGGCAACTACGAATACACCGGCCTCGTGCACTTCGAAAAGCACACCGCGCTCATCGATGTAAAGGCCGAGACCAAGGGCTTCTTCACCTGCCTCGCTGAGGCGATTTTGGAGTTTTTCCGCACTGGCACGCCCCCGGTGGCCGCCGCGGAAACGATCGAGCTGATCCGTTTCATCGAGGCCGCCAACGAAAGCCGCGCGCACGACGGCCGCGAGGTCGCGATGTGACCGCCCCCGGGGGCCGCCCCACCTCCTCCCTTTTTCGTTCCGACCCGTAAGTAACGTATTAGATTACAACCAGCCACTCACACCCGGCCGGTGCCTTCTCCCCCGAGCCCAGGCCCGGCCAAGGGTGTTTGTAACATAATACGTTACTTAATGGTTTGGGGTCATTGACGTTTTGGATTCTCCACCCCCCATGGACATTTCAATGCAGGCAGGTCGACTGCGGATCGACGCCGGGCCGTTTTCGCTCGGGCCGGGCAAACCGGCGCTGCGGCTCGGCGGCGAGACCGTGACGCTGCGCGCTGCCGGCGACACCACGGCGGGGAAACGGCGGACTTTGCGCTGGGCCGGTCGCGGCGTGGAGCTCATGCAGGTCTTCACCCGCGAAACCTCGGGTTGCACGCGCGTGACCTGCACGCTGCACCGCACGGCCAAGACGCCCGCGGTGCTCAATGACGTCGTGCTCTTCGCGTCGCGCCGCCTCGGTCTTGGCCCTTATCCGGAGCACACGCGGATTCTGGAGCAAAATGCGTATTTCGGCCGCGTGCGCACGCCGCGGCAGATGGCCACGGGCAGCGACGGGCTCAAGGCCACCGACGGCACCACCGGCGCCTTCGTCAGCCAGTGCGTGACGCTGTTTTATCATCCCGCCGAGCGCACCGCGCTGCTGCTGGGCTTTGAAACCGTCGACCGCTGGCTGCCGCAGATCAGCGCGCGCATGACCGCGCAGGCCGGCGGCGATTTCAACGGCATGGACAATGTCGATGGCGGTTCTGCGCGGACCAAGGCGGACGCCCCGGTCGTCACCGGTCGCACGCCGGCGTTTCGCGAATTCACCGTCAGCTTTGACGGCGGCGACTACGCGCTGGAACCCGGCGAAGCGCTGCCGCTCGGCGACTTCGTGCTCGAGACCGGGCGGGATCCGCTGGCGCTGCTCGACGAGCATGGACGGCGATTGAAGACCCGCAACCGGCTCGGCGACGCGCCCAAGCCATTCGCCAACTGGTGCAGCTGGTATCCGGACCGGCTGGCCGTGACCGAGGAGCGCGTGGTCGCCACGGCGCGCGCCGCACGCACGCGGCACCTGCACGAGCTTGGCCTGCGTTACCTGCAGGTCGACCTCGGCTGGGAGCAGGACAACGTGCCGACCTTTTTCGAGCCCAACGCCCGCTTCGCCCGTGGGCTCGCCTGGCTCAGCGCGCAGCTGCGCGAGCACGGCTTCGACCTCGGCGTCTGGGTGGGCGTGCTGTGCATCGCGGAAACTCACCCCGTCGCCCGCGAACACCCGGAGTGGTTGCTGCGCGACGCCCAGGGTAAGCCCCACAGCAGCTACAACTGGTTTTGGGAACCCTTCTGCCCGATCCACGCGCTCGACGTCTCGCACCCCGGCGCGCAGCAGTGGTTGAAGGAAAACTTCACCAAGCTCGCCGAGCAGGGCGTGCGCTTCGTGAAATGGGATTTCGCCAGCGTGGTCACCGATCGCGCCCTGCGCACCCGGCACAACCCGCGCATGGTCAACGCGCGCTCTCGCGAGGCCGTGCGCACCGCCTTCCGCATCGCGCAAGACGCCCTCGATTCGCAGGGCGTGAAGGCCGACATGATCGACTGCTCGGCCACGGACCTCGCCGCCGCGGGCATCGCGTCAGTGAACTACGTCAACATGGACACCGGCAACTCCGGACTCGGTTGGCGGCACCTGCGCGAAGTTTACACGTCCTTCGCCTGTCACCTCTACAAACGCCACTGGGCGCTGCTGCAGCCCTCGTGCCTCGTCGTCGGCCTGCCCGGCACGCTGGAAGAGCCGCGCATCCGCGCGACCGCCACCTTCATGGGCGCCGGGCACGTGGATCTCGGCGATGACCTAAAGACGCTGCCGGAGGACCGCTGGGCCGTGCTGCTGGCGTCGCTGCCGCCCAACGACACACCGGCGCGGCCCGTGGATTTGTTCGAGCCGATCGCAACCGGCACGCTCCCGTATCTGCCCTTGATCAAGGCGCAGCCCTTGCAGCCGCCGCGCGCCGAAACCGATCCCGCCGGCGCCTGCGTGTGGGCGTTGCCGGTGAAAACGGATTGGGACGAATGGACCCTCGTCGCGCTCTTCAACTGGACCGAGCCCCCCGTGGAGGACGGCTCCGGAGTGAATGTCGCCCGCCGATTCCGCGTGGACTTCACGCGTCTCGGCCTGCCGAAGTCGGCCAAGCTCTGGGCCTACGAATTTTGGTCCGGCCATTTCCTCGGCACCGTGCCGCGCGCGGAGCAACCGGCCGACACTTACCGGCATCCGGGCGATTTTGGTCATCCCGTGCTCGAGTCGCCGCCCGGCACGCTCGACGTCGGCTTTCACGGCCCGGCGGTGAAACTCCTCGTGCTCCGCCGACCGCGCAACCACCCCTGGCCGATCGGCACCTCCTTCCACCAAAGCGGCGGCCGCGAGCTCAGCGCCGTAAAGTGGAACGCCAAGACCCGCACCCTTTCCGGCAAACTCCACCGCCCGCCCGGAGAAAACGGCTTCATCATGATCGGCTGCCCCGAGCCCAGTCGAAGCGGCCGCCCCAACGAGTCCGCCACACGCAAGCTGCCCATCGTCACCACTGGCGAGGTCACGACTTGGTCGATCACCTTGCCATGATCCCCAACTCTCTCCAGCTTCTCCCCAATTGGCCATGAACACCAAGGCCCCGAACATCTACCCCACCCTTCCCCCGCAGCCTGACGCCGACATGATCGCGCGTTACCGGGAGGACGGCTACCTCGCCTTTCTCAGCGCGCTGACCCCGGAGGAGGTGAAGGCGGCGTCTGACGGCATCAACGCACTCGTGCACAAGTATGCGTTCAACGACGCGCTCACGGAGCATGTGCAGACCCAGAGCAAGAGCGGATCCAAGAACAGCGGCGGCCTGCTCTTTCGCAGCAAGACCTCGGATTTTCATTTTCAGGTCGAGAGCCAATACGTCGCCCGGCCGGACCGGCTCGACGAATTGGCGGATAACATCCGCAAGTTTCAGTCCTACGACATGGAGCTGCCGATTTATGATTACATCGCGCACCAGCACCCGAAATTGCGGGCGCTGCTCGGCGCGATCCTGGGCGAGGATTATGCGCCCTATTCCAGCATGGCGCTGTGCAAGCCCGCCGGCATCGGCGCGGAGAAGCCGTGGCATCAGGACCTCGCGTATTTTTCCGTCAACCGCCTTGACGGCGTGGCGGGGGTGTGGATCGCGCTGGACGAAGCCAAGGTCGACAACGGCTGCATGCACGTGATTCCCGGCGGCCATCACCAAGGTCCGCGTGAACACTATTGGTCGAAGGTCGACTGCGAGATCACCACCGGCAAGGTCGAGACCGAGCAGAGCCTGCCGATCAAGCTGCCGCCAGGCGGCCTGATGGTGTTCGACGGCATGCTACCGCACGAGACGCCGCCCAACCGCTCCAACCGCCGCCGGCGCGCCCTGCAGTTTCACTACCGCAGCGCCGCCACGCAGATCGTGCCGCGCGCCGAGCACCGGGCGAAATTCACCGCGCCCGATGGCATGTTCATCGGCTGCGATTACTCGAAGTTCGAGACGGCGAGTTGAGGTGCAGGATCGGGGTTTCCGATCCCCGCCGTTGGCCCGCAACGTATTCGAGGCGGGGTTTGGAAACCCCGCCCTACATTTCGAACCTACTTACCGCGGCGGGAAGATCGCGCGCAACTGCTCCAGCCGCGCGACGCCATCGCGCTGGTCGGGCAGCAGGTAGGCGCCCTCGGTCCATTCGTTCCAGGCGTTGAGGGTAAGCATGCGGGGCGCGGTCGGGTGCGCGGACAGAAAATCGCGCGCAGCAGCCAGGGCCGCGGCGAATTTCTCCGGGCCGTCGTCGACCAGGACGGGCAGCCACGGGTAGCAGAGACTTTCGAAGACTTCCGCAGGGTTGCAGCGCGGCGTGGAGTCGAATCCCGTCGTCACGTTGATCACGTAGGGCCGGTCGCAGCGCGGATCGCGCGCGGCCCAGACGGCGATGTTGGCGTCCATCGCCTCGCGATACGGCACCGACGGGAAACTCTTTTCCCGCAGGTTGAAGCGGTCGTGCCAGTTGTAGTCGGTCACGCTGTCGATGCCGAGGGCGTCGCAGGACGCGCGCGGATCGATGCCCTCGCCCACGCGTTTCTGCATCGCGTTGAAATGAATGCCGGGGTGCCCGGCGGCGCGGGCCTTGGCGCGAAACCGATCCAGTGCTTTCGCCGCGCCCGCAAGCCCGCCGTGGCCGCGGATCAGCGGCTCGATGTCCCAGATCGAGAAATACGGCGCGCCCTCGAACTGCAGGTAGTTGGGTCGGGAAAAATAATCGACGACGACCTTGTCGGTGCAGCGCTCGAAGCCCGCGGGGGACAGCACGCCGGAGCACATCGCCGGCGCCCCCTCGAGGCCGTGAAAGCGGCGGGTGGGAAACCAATCGTGCCAGTCGTGGTTCGCCCACATCAGCGCTAACTTCAGGCGCGAGGAATTCGGCGCGCGCAGGAAGCCGTTCTCCAAGGCGCCCTCCAGAAACGGACCATCGTCGTAATAATAGTAGTCGAAGAGGAACGCCGTGATGCCGTGGTCGGCGGCGAGGTTGATTTCCTTCTCCGCGTAGGCCGGATCACTTTCATCAGTGTAACCCCAGGCCGGCACGCGCGGCTGGTAATGGCCCGGGAAGCGGGGCTCGGCGCGTTTCACCAATTCCCACTCCGTCCATCCTTTCCCGTGCCAGCGGTCGTTGCGCGGGTCCGGGTGGTATTGCGGATAATAGTAGGCGGCGATCTCGAGCGGAGCGGGCATGATCAGTTCGCGTGGGCCACGATGCGGAGGCACCGGGCGGCGCGCGGGTCCGGGGTAAAGCCGAGCCCGGGCGCGGTCGGCAGCGGCAGCACATCGCCGCGCGGCTTTGGCGCGTCGCCGAGCAGCGAGTCCGCCAGGAACTGCGGACCGTTCAACGCGCAGGGGTGTGTCATCCCGCTCCACGCAAACAACTGCATGGCGCCGGCGAGGGAGAAATCGGGATCCGTCAGTCCCGACCCCAGCACCATGAGGCCGCGGTCGAGGAGCTGGTTCACGATTTGCACGCTGGGCCAGAGGCCGGCGTTGCGCGCGGGCTTCATTGCGATGCCGTCGAGCATGTCGAGCGCGATGAACTCTGCGGCCACCTCGGGCGCGAGGATGCCCTCGTCCATCAGCACGGGCAGCGCGCCTTGCTGCTTCAATGCCTGGTAGCCGCGGATCTGCGTCGGCGGCAGCGGCGACTCGAAAACATCCACCCCCGCGTCGCGCAGTTTCGGCGCGATGGCCAGGGCCTGCTCCGGGGTGTAGCCGGTGTTGGCATCGGCCCAGAGAAACCCCTCGGGCGCGAAGGCCCGCACGCGGCGGGCGAGTTCGAGGTCATAGTCGGCAGACTGCGGCGCGCCGACCTTGATGTTGAAATTGCGGTAACCGCGCGCGCGGCCCTCGGCCAACTGCTGCTCGACGGTCTCGCGTTTCGGCGAGGCGACCGTCCAGCTCAGGAGCAACTCGTCGCGAGTCGGTCGGGTTGGCGCGAAGAGTTGCCAAGCCGGCACGCCGCGTTGTTTGCCGGCGAGGTCATGACAGGCGAGATCAAGGGCGGCCTTGGCCAGCGGCTGGCCGACGGAAAACGCCGGGCGAATCGCGGTGTTCATCGCTGCGTGCAACGCGGCGAAGTCGGCGGGGTCGCGGCCGATGAGCAGGTCGGCGAGATAGAACTCGATGGTTGAGAGCACGCTTTCCGGCGTCTCGTAGGTCCACGACGGCACGGGCACGGCCTGGCCCCAACCCTCGCGGCCGTCGGCATCCGTCAGGCGCACGAGCACCGAGGGACGGGTCACGCGACCGTCGGGGCCGGGTTTGAAGAACTTGAATTCGCCGGCGACCGCGTAGTCGTAGCGGCCGAGTTCGACGCGAATGATGGGAGTCATGTCGGTAACGAGGTGGGGGCGCCGGTCCCTCGGCGCGCTTGAATGCACTTTCCATCCAAACAGCGGGCCGAGGGACCGGCCCGCCCACCTGTCAGGCCTTGTGCCACGGGTTGAGCGCGGGGTTGCGCTGGTAGCGCTCGTGGATCGACTGCAGGTAATCGAAGGAGCGCTTGGCGGTGAGGTAGGCGTCGCCGCCGAGATCGTAGGCCTGCGAGATGATCGGCCCGGTGTAGCCTTTCTGCCAGAGGAGCCCGAGCGCGGCGGCGATGTCGATGTTGCCGTCGTCGATCGGGCGGGACCGGAACGGCGTGGCCGGTTCGCGCCAACCGCTGAGCACGGCATAGTAACCCAGGTTTTCCATGCCGGGCTGCGCGAGCAGTTCGTGGAAGTCCGGTTCCCCTTGGTGAAAGAACGCGTGGAACGCGGCGATGCCGGGCTTGATGGTCTTGGCCCCGGCCTCGCACAGGGCGCGGAGCTGCGCGGCACTGGTGTCGATCATGAACCAGATGTGGTTGTAGAGGTTCGCGCTGAGGCCGCGCGCGGTGACGTGCGCATCCACTTCGCGCAGCATCGTGACGGTGCGCTCCCAGTGGCGCGCCTCGGCCTTGGCCGAACCGGCCTCGCGGTAGTCGGGCGTGCCGGCCTTGCCCGGATTGCTGGCGATCGTGAAGTTCACGAACGCCTTGGGGTTGATCGCGGCGAGGCGGTCGCACATGCGCTTCGTGCGCTCCACCTCGGCGTCGAACTTCGCGTGCTCGTCGTCGGTGATGCCGCGCGCGACGATATACATGCCGAGGGTCTTGAGTCCGCTGGCCGCGTAGGCGGCGCCAAACTCGTCCCACGACTTGTCGTCGTCCGGCTCGAGCGGGTGCAGCTCGTAGCCGGTGTAGCCGATGTCGGCGGCGATCGCCAGGCGCGTGCGGAACGGGTAGTGCCGCCGGTGCATGGCGAAGTGATTGTTGAACAGAACCAGCTCGTTGGGGAAGGCCATGACGGAAATCAGTTAGGGATGCGAACGGCCTGCTGGGTGCGGGCGGAGGCGAGCAAGGCGTCGAAGACGCCTTGAATCTTGAGGTTGTGCGCGAGGGTGTTGGAGGGCGCGCGGTTTTCGCGGATCGCCTCGGCGAGGTCGTAGAGCGAGAAAATCAGCGTGTCGTCCCAGACCGGCGCGGCGTCGGGCAGCACGGTTTCCTTGAGGTCATCCGCGCCGCGGTAGGCGTAGTGGTGCAGCGACTGCTTTGCGCCCATCGGCAGGAAGCACAAGTCGAGCCCGGCGGTGCGGCCGCGCACCTCGACATTGTGGCGGGCCGGGCCGTGCTCGGCCGCGCGGCGCTCCCAATGGATGGTCAGGCCGTTGTCGCAGATGATTTCCGCGGCGAGCCGGCCGTCGACGTCGAGACAGGGCGGGATGCGCTGGTCGGAGAGCGGGAAGTAGTTCCCCGTCGTGCCAAACACCACGCGCGGCTGGAAGAGGTCGCCCAAAATGAAGCTGATCCAGTCGAGGTCGTAAGGACCCCAGTCAAAGGAGATGCCGCCGCCGTTCTTGGCGGGATCGTTGCGCCACGCGGGAAACTTCGTGCCGATGGCGTAGCCGCCGGTGACCTGCTCGAAATGCACGCGGTAAACCTCACCGAGTTCGCCGCCGGCGATCATCGCGCGGGCCTTTCGCGCGGTGGCGGTG
>JBMSWZ010000014.1:0-11137 GCA_049425105.1 Cephaloticoccus sp. | reverse complement strand
GTCCGACCGGGCGCTGGTGATGGGCCACGGCAGCATCGTCTTCCAGGGCACGCCCGAGAGCCTGCGCGCCGACGCCTACGTGCGCAAGGAATGGCTCGAGGTCTGAGCCCGTCCCGCCAGCGACATGGCCCCCGCCGGGGCGCCTGATCCAGCCACGCTGCGGTCCTTACAATCACCGAATCGAACGGTCGTTCTATTTCATTCCAACCTCTCCATGACTGCTGAATACCAAGTCCGCGGCGACGTGGCCGTGATCACGCTGAACAATCCGCCGGTCAACGGCCTGGGCCTGGCCACGCGCCAGGGCATTGCAGACGGCCTGAACCGGGCCAACGCCGACGCAGCGGTCAAGGCCATCGTGCTGACCGGTGCCGGCAAGGCCTTTTCGGGTGGTGCCGACATCCGCGAGTTTGGCTCGCCCAAGGCCATTGCCGAGCCCAACCTGCTGTCGGTCATCCGCGCGGTCGAGACCTCGCCCAAGCCGGTGGTGGCGGCGATCCACAGCGTGGCAATGGGCGGCGGGCTGGAGCTGGCCCTGGGCTGCCACTACCGCATCGCGGCCCCGGGCAGGGCATGCTCTCCGAGCGCGCCGTCCAATCCCCCGGGCGTTTCGCCGGCACAAAAAAGGCGGGGCAAAAGCCCCGCCTTCAAATTCGCTGTGCGCTCGCTCAGGCGCCGCCTTGCTTCGCGTCGATTGAAAACTTGCCGGCGCCGGAGAAGAACAGCGTCACCGCGATCAGCAGGTAGATCAGCGCGAGCTCGCCGCTGCCGGGATTCGAGAGCTTCATGCCGTGGCCGACGAAGAAGGCCACGCCCATGCCGATCGCGAGCACCAGCGCCGCAAAGCGCGTGAGGAAGCCCAGCGTGATTAGCGCCGCACACACCACCTCGGCGAAGACGATCAGCGCGAGCGACACCGTGCTGCCGAGGCCAAGGAAGTTCATGAACTTGTCGCTGATGTCGCCGAAGTTCATGACCTTGCCCCAACCGTGGTTGAGGAGCATGGTGAGGCCGGCCACGACACGCAGGAGCAACAGCGCAAAATCTGTGCTCCGGGGGATAAACTTGAGCTGGAGGAATTTCATAAGGGGGAATGACTCCCCGAGCATGGCGGGTCCCCGCCGCTTGGCAAGCCGGGTGAGGCCGCCGGGGGACCGGAATGCGACCTTGCTCCCCCCCGCCGCCACCGCCTCGCCGCCCTCCACGCCGAGCGCACCGCCCTCGACACCCTCTGGCGCGCCAACCGCATCACCGACGAAACCCATCGGCCCTTGCAACACCTGCTCGACTACGAGGAGTCGCTGCTCAGGGGCCAGAGTTAGCAGGGTTAAGCAAGGCCCGCAGTTTTGCCTTATTCTCTTGTCTGCCCCAGGTATGCGTCAGCCGCACGCTTAACAATCACGCCAAGTAGGTAAGCTTTGTTGGCGGCCAATGTGATGAGCGCATGACCGTCCCCAATCCAATTCGGGCCTTCGAAGATTACTCTTTCCAATCGAGAACCCGTCGGATCGTCGTCTGGTCGTTCGCCGAGATGGCGAATTCCCGATCCCCTTCTCGAACCGTGATCGTAAACTCCGAAGCCAGATCAAAATCCAGTCTAACGCCAAGAGCGAGACAACCCCGCCATCGACCTAGCCAACCAACAGCAGGAACAAAGGGTTATTAATCTATTTCTGTCCCATGTGCCGCAGGACAAACTCCACGATCGGCGTAGTGTCGGCGAGACTGTGCGGGTGGTGGGTGCCGCCGGGTTTTATGATGATTTCGATCTCGCCGCCAGCGGCGCGGTAGCGCTCGGCGAGGATGGCGAGGTTTTCGTCGAGTTTCACGGTCGGGTCGGCGTCGCCGCTCACGCCAATGATCGGGATGCCGGCCGCCACCACGGGGGCGATGCGGTCGAGCGGGCTCACGGGCGCGGTCTCCATCTGCTCCAAGGTCAGGCCGTAGTTGCGCGCCACGTCAGGCCAGCGCGGCGTGCCGTAGCCCGGCCAGCTTTTCAGGTCCAGGGCCGGCGCGTCGAGGTAGAGCACGGAAACGCGGTCGGGGTAATCCGCCGCAAAGTTGAACGCATACAGCCCGCCGCGGCTGAAACCCTCGATCACCACCTTCAGCGCGAGATCGTAGGTGGTCGTGAGGTGGCGGTAGAATGCGTCAAATATCCGCATCGACTCCGGCGAGCCGTAGCGGTCGCTGGCGTTGATGTAGGCGTAGTGCCAGCCGCGCTCCAGCAGCGCGAGGCCAACCTGCGGACCGTGCCGGTCGCCAAACCACTCGGCGCGCCACACCCAGGGGCGTCCGGGCGCGGGGTTTTTCGGCACGATCAGGATTGCCGGCTGGCCCGCCACGACGAAATCCAAGCGCTCATAGCCGTGCCACTCCGTCTGCGTGATGCCGTCTTGCTGTCCGCCTTGCAGAATCGCCGTCATGCCAAAACAAAACAACAGAGTGCGGAGCAAAAGAGAAGCCGCGGATTGCATGCCGGAAAATTGAGAATTCCGAAGCCAGGAAGCCATGAAGTTCTTAGTCTTTTCTACCCTTCCCCCAGATCACGCGGATTTGCGCGGATTAACATCGGTAGGGCGCTCTCTCCGAGCGCGCCGCCTCGCCGTCTGCACGAACGGAGGAAAAGAATTCGGAAGCCAGGAAACCAGGAATACAGAAAACTAGGAATTCATGGATTCCTGGCGTCCGAATCAACCCCCTCTCGGCCCTAGCTCACAGAACCATTGGATAGCCCGGATGCTTGGGCGCGAGGGGCGTGTCGCCGTCCCAGTGATCCGCCGGGGCGGGTGGCGCGGGCGGGCGCCGCGGCAGGGTCGCGGGCACCGGCAGCGTCGCCTCGATCACCTCGCCGGCATTCACCGTAAACACGAAATCATCGCCGGCCTTCGTCGGTTCCGACCCGCTCCACTGCGGCGCGCGGCCGCCGAAGTTGTCGCGCACGCGCACCTCGCCGTTCGCGCCGGCCACCACGCGGAACCACGTCGTGGCGTTGCACTCACGTTTGGCGGAGACTTTGTAGCCGCCCTCGGCGACCAGGTCGGTGAAGGACGCGTCGTGCCACGCCCAGGGCATGGCGGGAAAAATCCGGATGGGGCCCCACCCGCCGTCGCCGGGCGTCGCCGCCCAGCTTTGCAGCACCATCTCGTGCACGGTCGCGCCCACGAGCATGTTGCCTTCGATGGTGAAGGGGCGGTATTCGAGCGTGGTGAAACCGGTCTTGGTTTGATCGCCGTTGAGGTGAAAGCCATTGCGCGAAATGCAGGCGCGCAGAAAGGCCTTCAGATACCACAGCGCCGACTCCGGCTCGCCGATGCGCGCGCGCAGGGCCGACATCCACGAGTAGCTGAAGCCAACCCACTCCAGCACGCCGAGCCGGTCCAAGTCGTGCACCGAGGCAAGGATGACTTCCCGCTCCGCCGCCGTACCCTCGATGTTGAGAAGGTTGAACGGGTAGATCGCCATGATCGTGGCAAAGTGCCGGTGGCTGAAGGTCAGGTCCTCGTCGGGGGAAATCTTCAACTGCTGCTGCGCGTTGACGTGATACGGCCCGAGCCCCGCCGCCACCTCACGCCACCCGGCGGCGGCCGCGGCGTCGCCGAGCGCGTCCGCCATCTCGGCATTGCCGAAGAACAGCATGCGCAGGCACATGATGTCGTAGTTGGAATTCGGCGTCACCCACGAGCGCTGCTCGCGATTCCACGCCTCCGGCGAGGCCGACACCGGAAGCACCAACACGCCGGCGGCGCCGGGTTTCAACAGCGCGCGCAGCGTCTCACCGATCTCGGCGCACCACGGGTAAGCGGTCTCGCGCAAAAACGCCGCGTCGCGCGTGTGCCGCCAGTGCAGGTAAAAAATGTGTCCCACCCACGCGCCGTGAACGGGTGAGAGGCTGTATTGCGCCCACCCGCCGAGGGGATTGCCGGCAAAGGACATGACCGCGGGTACCGCCGCGCCCGGCACCTCGAAGAATTCGCGGGAAAACCGGCGGAAGGCCGGCAGCAGGTCGCGCATGAACTCCAAGAACGACAGGCCCTCGTCAAAATGCCCGGCGGCCTGGTAGGCCATGTAGGTCATCTGCGTGTTGAGGTCGTGGTGATAGTCGCCCTTCCAGGGCGGAAGCTCCCCCGCATCGGCCGTCCACACGCCTTGCAGCGGCATCGGCGGCGCGCCGCGGCGCGAGGCCGCGCCGTGAAAATACTGCACGAGCCGGTAATGCAGCATCACCTGCGCATCGGGCACCTCGACCGATGAGACCGCCCAGAAGGCGCGCCACCACGCGACATGCCGCGCGTGCACCGTCGCGAAACCGGCATCCAGGGCCGCGGCCACCCGCGACCGCGCCACGCCGACGACATCGTCGCCGTCCGCCCCGGAAGCGCTCACCGTCGCGGCCACGAGGGTGCCACCGTCGAGCTCGCGCGTGGCCACGCACAGGCAATGCCGCGCGCCGTCCGCCGTATCCTGCACGCACCAGCGCGCGCCGGCCGCCGCGCCGGCCACCGGATCGGGATAATTGAGTTTCTTCAACGACTCCGGCGCCAGCAGGCGCACCGCCGCCAGCGTCCCGGGCACGAAAAGCAACATCACCGGGTCCGTGGCGCTGAAAAACCCCTGCACCGCGCCGCCGTCCGTCAGCTCCGCCCGCGCGGTGGCGGTGTCCAAATCCAAATCGAAGGCGCTGAGCTCCGCGCCCGGCGCGAGATCCAGTTCGACCCGGCCCGCGGGAATCTTGGTCGGGTGATCCGCCAAGGCCGCGCCGTCGGCGATGGCCACGATGGCATCGTTTTGCTGGGCCGCGACCATTGCGGTCATCCGCGCGTAGGTGAAGCCCGCGAGCGGATTGCCGGGGGCGGGACGTTCATCCCAGAGGTCGCCGCGGTCGAGCGAGTAGCGGAGGGTGCGGCCCTCGCCCCAAAGGAGCGCGCCTTGGAGACCGTTGCCGAGCGGCAGGGCCTCATCCCACAGGTTGATCGGGGCAGCCAGTTTCAGGTGCATAAGCGGGTAATCGACAGACCGGGGTGCGAAGCAGGGAGAAAACGCGGCTACCTCTGGCGGCGTTCGGCGTCATTGGGAAGACAAATACGTCACATGACGGTGTTGGCACCGGCAATGCTTGCCGGAGGTAGCGCCCGGCGCTTCCCTCTTTCTATGACCGGCCCACTCACCACCGAACAGCTGAGCCGCATCGGCCTGGCCTCCACGCCCACGCCCGAGGACGAGCACCAACTGCTCCTCTACATCAACCTGCGCCTCCGCTACCTCGGCCTGCCGACCTACCCCCTCGCCTCCGGCCCGGTCGCCCTCGACCAGATGACGAGCGGCCTGATCGCCCTGAGCCGGGAAAAAGACCGGCTCCTTTCGCATCACCTGTGCCCGGTCGCCCGCCGCATCCAGGATTACCTCGACTCCGTGCTCGGCGAGGGCGCCCCGCGCCTGCCCGCCAACACCTTCGTCCTCGATCGCTACGGCCTGGCCCGGAAGCTCTCGCTGCCGCCGGATCGCGACAAGTTCGAGTCCGACATCATCACCTCCTACCGCGTCCGCCAGGGCGTGCTGCACAACCCGCGCAGCGACCGCCGCACCACCAAGGGCATCTTTCACGTGGCCGAGGACGGCCTGCCCATCCCGGACGACAAAAAGGCCGTGCCCTCCGCAGTCTTTGGCCGGTTGCTCGCCAAGGCCCTGCAACCCCCGGGCGACTTCAAGCGCCTGCCTTTCCTCTCCACCCAGCCAGATCCCGCGGAGTGCTTCGTCTCACTCCTGCTCCGCCCCGTGGTGTGTCCCGCCGTCCCGGGCGTGACCGCGGAAAAACGCATGGAGGTGCGGTTCTTCGTCCCGGGCAGCCTGGTCAGCAACCTCGACTTCGTGGAAAGCATCTTCGGCAACGCCGGCGACCCGCGCCTGCCGGAGAACGACGCCGCCCTCGATCCCGAGACCTGGAGCGGCCACACCGGCTGCGTCATCCTCGCGCCGCACCTCACCACGTTCACCAAAAAGGAGCTCGGCCTGCCCGCCTGGGCCGACGCCACCGAACGCCAGCGCCGCGACGGCATGTGCTGGCAGGACCCCGACGAACGCTACAACGACGGCGGCGCCTTCAAGATCACCTGCCGCGACGCCCGCGGCGTCATCGTCACGCTCATCTCCGACAACTACTTCGGCTACTGCAAAAAAGAGGTGAAGACCCAGCTGAGCTACGCCGCCAACCTCTTCGGCCTCGCCGAGGAGGAGCACGCCGGCGGTGCCCTGCTGTTCACGCGCTACGACCTGTCCGAGGACTTCGACTCCACCCGCGTCACTCACAAATACCCGCACACCTTCGAGGACGCCATGGCGTTGCTCGGCGACGCCGCCGTGCGCCAACCTGACGGCAGCGCGATCGACAAGAACCATCCGGAAATCATCTACGTGCCCGCCGACGCGCACTTCAAACTCGCCGGCGCCACGGTCAGCTGGCGGCACGGCGACCACACCGTCACGCATCCGCTCCGGCTCAACCACACCTACATCCTGCCGTCGGGCTACAAGGTGCACCTCGAGAAACCGCGCGGCAGCCGCAGCTGGCGGCTGGTCGGCACGCACGCCGAGTGCACCCTCGCCCACAAGCCCTGCACCGTCTCCGGCGGCGGCAAGTCCGAGATCTCCAAGAGCCTCAACGACGCGATCATCAACGGTCCCGTTTTCGTGGCGGATTATGAGGCCGACTTCGACGCCGTGGCCGGGCTGCTCAACTACGACTTCAGCCAGCGCTTCCGCGACGAGTCCCGCCGCGGCACCGACACACGCAGCCTCCTCAGCCCCAAGCGCTCGCTCGGCTCGGTCATCAAGCTCCTGACGCCGTCCCTCACGGAGTTCTCCGAAGCCTACAACGCGTGGCTCGCCACCATCCCGCCGCACATCAAGGAACTGGCCTTCGTGGTCAAGCGGTTCTACCGGCCCGAATGGGGCGACGACTGGCGGTCGCATTTCGGCGTCGACATCGTCAACGGCACGCCGGCCAACGAGCTCCGCTTCGAGGGCCATCGCATCGACTCGAGCTTCCTGCGCGTGGGCTTCGGCGCCGACGGCTCCTGGCGGACCTTCGGCCTGCGGAAGGATTTCCATCCGTCGCTCAAAATTCAGACCGAGGACGACATCACCGCCGCCGTGGTCGTCCCCAAGTCCCGCGTCGCCGGCCTCGGCGCCTCCGCCGTGGAGCCCTCGCTGAAATTCGTGCAGAACTGCGAATACCGGCTCTTCCAGCGGCCCGACGACGCCATCCATCGCGGCTACGATCACACCACGGAGAGCGACTTCGCGCGGGACGGGAATTTCTTCTCCAACTACGAGCCGCTCACCGCCGGCGAAGCCCAGGCGCTCGTCGAGGACGCCATCGGCTTCGACCAGTTCACGCCGCCGATGCAGGCCCTGATCAAGGGCGCCTGCGACGGCCGGCCGGAGTATTTCGTCTGCTCCGCCCACCCGCGCATCGTTGAGGGCAAGCCGTCAAAAAATCCGCGCTACCTGCAGGTCCGCACCAACCTGCGCAACCCGCGCGACAGCTACATCAGCAGCGTCGGCCTGCGGCTCATGCGCCAGGTGCCGTCGCCGCAGCCCGTGCTCACGCCCGTCAACGCCATCCTCGCCGGCCGCCGCAACAACGCCGCCGACGCGGCCGCGGGCATCCGCTCCCTCGCCACCTACAATCCGCTGCACTTCATGGAGCTCCCGGAGCTGTTCATGGAATTCGTCTGCAGCCTCACCGGCAAATCCCCGTCGACCACCGGCGCGGGCTCCGAGGGCGCGCTGACCAAGGCGCCGTTCAACGCCCTGCCGCCGATCTACGACCTCAACGCCGCCTTCGTTTCCTACGCGGTCACGGGTTATGCGGGCTTCGTCTCCGCCGCCGGCTGTGTCGGCCCGAAGGAGCGCGTCGACCACGACATCAGCCTCCTCATCCCCGAGGTCTGGTGCCGCATGGGCGTGAGCGAGCGCGACCCCAAGGCCTTGATCGTACAGGGCTACCTGGAGCGTTGCGCCGACTTCGAGCACGCCGGCAAACCCGTCCTCGCCAGCCGGCTCGGCTACCGCATCACGCGGCGCTTCGTGTCGCACTTCTGCGGCCGCGTCTTCAACCACCCGCACGTGGTGTTCTCCGACGCGATGCTGAAGCCCGAGTTGCAGGACCTGGCGGAGTTCGTCGACGGCATGGACAACATCGTCACCGCCCACGCCAACGTCGCGCAGCATTACTTCAACGACGGCAGCATTGATCTCGCCTGCCCGCCGTTGCGCGCGTTGCTGCACCTCATGCGCGACGGCACCTACGAGGGCAAGACCCTCGCCGATCCGGAGATTCGCGCGCTCTTCGAGCCCGCCAGCGTGATGGGCAGCGACTGGTATCAGGCGCGGCTCGCGGCCAAGCAGGCCGTCGACATCGCGCTCTGGACCCGCCACTGCGCCTACCTCGAGCGCTTCCTCGGCCGACCCAACTACACCGGCGAAGCCGACCGCCTTGGTATTGCCGGCCGCCTGGAAGCCGCGCGCGCCCGCCTCGCCCACGTCTCGCCGCCCGCCTACCTTCAGGAACTCCACGGCACCATTGGCGCCGAGCCGGCCGCGGCGTTGTAGGGCGGCGATTCTGCCTCCGCAGGTGGACGGCCCCGTCTCTGGGCCCGTTTCTGATCAACGCCCCTCGGAGCGGTGCGCCCCCCTTTTGCGGCGCTTGCGGAGGGAGCGCCCTAGCTACCGCATCACACGAATGGGGACGCGGCGCCCTCGCCGCGTAGAGCGTATTGAGGTCAATCCCACCACCTCCCAACAGAGGTAAGCAGGAGTTGAACAATTCCGAAGCCATGAATCCAAGAGCTCCGACTTCCTGGCTTCCTGGTTTCTGAATTTGTTGTTGCTGGTTACGCCGCCCAAGCGTCGAGCCGCCGCCCCTGCCGTGTCTTCCCTAGCCTCGGCGACGGAGGACTTGCCGCACCATCGCTCCACCGGAGCGAAGGCGGGCTCCCGGGTCTTTTCGTTCGCCCGCGCGGCCGACGACCATTCTACTGCGGGCGCATGGCGAAGGTCTATTTCTACTATTCGGCGATGAACGCGGGGAAATCCACTGTGCTCATCCAGACCAGCTACAACTACCACGAGCGCGGCATGCGCACCCTCGTCTTCGCCCCGGCGATCGACAGCCGCGCCGGCATCGGCAAGGTCCGCTCGCGCATCGGCCTTGAGGCCGCCGCCGCCGTGCTCGCGGCCAACGACGATCTCTTTGCCCGCGTCGCGGCCGAGCACGCCCAGGACCCGGTCGCCTGCGTCCTGATCGACGAGGTGCAGTTCCTGTCCCCCGCCCAGGTGGACCAAGCCACCGATATCGCCGACCGATTGGAAATCCCCGTGCTCTGCTACGGCCTGCGCACGGATTTCCAGGGCCGGCTCTTTCCCGGCAGCGCCGCGTTGCTGGCGGTGGCGGACGACCTCATCGAGCTCAAGACCATGTGCCACTGCGGCCGCAAGGCCACGATGAACCTCCGCGTCGGCCCCGACGGCAAAGGCCTGCGCGAAGGCGCGCAGATCGAGATCGGTGGCAACGAGCGCTACGTCCCCATGTGCCGGCGCCACTACAAGGAAGCCCTTGCGTCGAACTGATTCCCCATGCGTTTTCTTCTTTTCCTGATCATGACCCTGACCGTCTCCGCCTCCGACCACCTCGTTTTCCTCGGGACCTACACCCGCACCACCAGCAAGGGTATCTACACCGTGCGGCTCGACCGCGAAACCGGCGCCCTCTCCACGCCCGAGCTGGTCGCCACCACGGCGAATCCCTCCTTCCTCGCCCTCTCGCCCGACAAGAAGCACCTCTACGCCGTGAGTGAGCGCGACACGCTGGCCGTGCCGTTCGCGGTCGACCTCGCAACCGGCCACCTCATCCCCGACCGGGTGCAGGACAGCGGCGGCAAAGCGCCCTGCCACCTCACGATGGATCACACCGGCCGCTGCCTCGTGGTCTCGCATTACCACACGGCCATCCTCGCCAGCCTGCCCATTCATGCCGACGGCTCCCTTGGCGATCCCGTCAGCATCATCCCGCACACCGGCAAGGGCGTGCACCCGACCCGCCAGGAAGCGGCGCACGTGCACTCGGCCAACATCTCGCCCAACAACCGGCACGTCATCGTCTGCGACCTCGGCCTGGACCGCGTCTACACCTACCTGCTCGACGCCGCGGCCGCCACGCTCACGCCGGCAGCCACGCCTTACGTGGCCACCGCCCCCGGCGCCGGCCCGCGCCACTCGGCGTTCAGCCCCGACGGCCGGCACGTGTTCGTAATCAACGAGCTCAACAGCACCCTCACCTGTTACGCCTACGACGACGCCACCGGTGGACTCACGCCAGTCGACACGCAGTCGACGCTGCCCGCGGATTTCACCGGCGGCAACACCACGGCCGAGGTGCGCGTGCACCCCAACGGCCGCTTCGTCTACGGCTCCAACCGCGGACACGACAGCATCGCGGTCTTCGGCTTCGACGCCTCCACCGGCCAACTTACGCCGTTGGCGCACACGCCGACGGGCGGACGGTCCCCGCGCAACTTTGCCCTATCACCCGACGGCCGCTGGCTGCTCGCGGCCAATCAGAACTCCGACACCCTGCGCACGTTCAAGGTCGACGCCGACACCGGCCTCCTAACCGCCACGACTTACGAGGCGTCGGTGCCCCAGTCCGTCTGCGTGCTATTCGCGAACTGAACACGAGGGTGGACGGGCCCGTCCACAGGGCCGTTTCGATCCGCGCCCCGCGGAGCGGCGCGCCCACCTTAATACAGCGGGCGAGCCGACGGCGCTCTCGGAGAGCGCGCCCTAACTCCCAGACCGCACATAAATGGAAAAATGGGGACGCGGCGCCCTCGCCGCGTGGTTTGGATCGCCGCCAATCCGTTCCACCTTCCCCGCAGAGGTTCAATAATTCCAAATCCAGGAAACCGAGAACTCCGACTTCCTGGCTTTTTGGATTATGAATTCGTTATCGCCAGCTACGTCGCCCACCGCGTCGCATCTTTGGAGGGCGGGTCGGCCGACGGCGCTCTCAGGGAGAGAGCCCTACCTCCTGCACCGCACTTCAATGGAGACGCGGCGCTCTCGCCGCGCTCAGCGG
>JBMSWZ010000013.1:0-11871 GCA_049425105.1 Cephaloticoccus sp. | reverse complement strand
CGGCGGAGGTGCTGAAGGCGTTCACGCAGGCGGGCGCGCGCTTCGGCGGCGCGGGTTTCCTCGATCGCGCGGAGGCGCTCCTGCACGGCGACTTGGCGGGCCTTGATCTGCTCCACATAGGCCGGGTCGAGGCCGATGTGCTCGATCACAAAGTTTTCCACGATCACGCCGCGTTTGCGAAGCTCGGCATCCGGCGCCATGAGCGCGCTGGAAATGTCACTCTGCAGCTTCACGAGGCCCTCGCCGGAGTAGGCGTCGAGGGCGGTGCGGGTGGTGGCCTGGTCTTTGACGACGCGCATGAGTTCGGGCCGGAGGATCTTCTCCTCGACGTTTTCCCGCACCGTCTTGTGCAGGTCGACCACGTGCATCGGGTCGCGGCGCCACCGGATGTTGAGCGAAATGCGCATGTCCTGACCCTCGGACGACTGCACGAGGTAACTGTCGCGCCCGCGGCCCTCGCCATAGGTGTTCATCGCCGCGTCGTTCATCACGAAGACCTGCGACGACATGTCGTATTTGTAAATCTTCTGGGTGAAGCCCGGGAACAGGATGTAGGTCTTTGGCTGGAGGGGCTCGGGCAGGACGCCGCCGTCCCAGGTTTCCTTCACGCCGATTTCGTTACCCTCGACCGTGGTGATGTCGACGATGAAGACGCTGGCGACGACCAACGCGATGAGGATGAGACCGGCGACGATGAGGCTGATGATTTGTTTCATGACTAGGCGGAGGGGTTACTTGCGGTTTTTGATTAAAATAATCGTGCAGACCACGAGGTAGACGAGGAACACGATCGCGATGACCGGCAGGAG
Organism: Cephaloticoccus sp.; assembly: GCA_049425105.1. Classification (GTDB taxonomy): domain Bacteria; phylum Verrucomicrobiota; class Verrucomicrobiia; order Opitutales; family Opitutaceae; genus Cephaloticoccus. Next base: position 11,062 of record JBMSWZ010000013.1, on the reverse strand, counting down.
CAGGCGGATGGTCGCCGACTTGAGCAGGTAGACGAGCGCGAACACCACCGCCCACGCGACGATGAACATCGCCACGACTTTCCAAGAGAACGGGTTCTTGGGCGTGAGCTCAATGACCGGGTCCGGATCAGACATGCCGCCATTGTGAAGTTGCCCCCGCGGCCACGGCCAGCGCAGATTTGCTTTTTCGAAACATGGCCGCGGATTCCAACGTCCTCCCTCTCCCCGTGGTGTGCGCCCTGATCGAGCGCGACGGCCGCGTGCTCCTCGCCCAGCGCCCCGCGGACAAGCACCTGGGCGGCAAATGGGAGTTTCCCGGCGGCAAGGTCGAGCCCGGCGAAACGCCGGCCGCCGCCTTGGTGCGGGAAATTCGCGAGGAACTCGGCTGCGAGATCCGCATCGTCCGCGCCCTGCCCGCGTGCACGCACGCCTACCCGGGTCTGCGCATCGAATTGATTCCGTATGTGTGCGCCCTCCAGCCCGACTCACCGGCGCCGGTCAATGGCGAGCACGCGGCCAAAGCATGGGTGTTGCCCGGCGAACTCCTGGCGCACGACCTGGCGCCGGCCGACCTTCCTGTCGTCGCCCACTACCTGCAGGCTTAACCACATGCCATCGCCGCGACCCCTCGCCCCCGACCGCCAAATGGTGCGCCGCCAGCTCATCGCCAAGGGCACCGCGGCTTTCGCCACCAGCCCGGCTCGATCGGGCGACCGTGTCGCCGCCGCCCGGTGGACGCAGGCGCAATTCCGCAGCTACTACGGCGATCTGCACCGTTTCATCAGCGGCCCGCTCCGCGCCCGTCTGGTCGGTCGCGGCGACGGCCCTGGATTTCGCTACGAAAACGTGCTGTTCGAGTCGCACCCCGGCTGGGAGGTCAACGCCACGGTCTATCTGCCGGCGACGCTCATTTCGCCGCGACCCGCGGTGGTCGTGCCAGTCGGTCATTCCGGCAAGCAGTTCGCCGCCTACCAGCTGCCCTGCCAGTATTTCGCCCGCGCCGGCTTCGTCGCCATCACCTTCGATCCCCCGGGCGTCGCCGGCGAAAAGCAGCCGGGTAACGATCATTTCTTCGACGGCGTGCGCTGCCACCTCACGGGCGATACCTCCAGCCGCTATTTCCTCGGCGACGTGCTGCGGGCGATGGACTACCTGGAAACCCGCGCCGACGTGGACTCGACGCACGGCTTTGCCTGCACTGGCGTGTCGGGGGGCGGCCACTCGTCGGTGTTCGCCGCTCTTCTTGATGATCGCATCACCGCCGTGGCCCCGTCCTGCTGCCTGGCGCCGCAGGCGTCGCTCGTCTTGGAGCGCAGTTACAGCAGCTGCCCCGAAACCCTGATGCCGGGACGCTTGCGGGACGGGCTCGACGACTCGGACCTGGTGTGTGCGCTCGCGCCGCGGCCGGTGCTGTTGATGGCGGGCCGCGAGGATGAAGTCTACGTGGCCGGGGAGAGCCGGCACATTGCGGCGCAAGCAACCGCGCATTACCAAGCCGTGGGCGCCGCGGAGAACTTTACCTATTTCGAGGACGAAGGCGGCCATGACTACAGCCTGCGTCAGGCCCGGGTCTTTTGCACCTGGCTGCGCCGGCACTGGCAGTTGCCCGACACCGACCCGCTGCCTGACCCGACGGATGCGACCTTCACCCTCCTGCCGGCCGAACGCTTGCAGTGTCACCCCAATCCAGCCGGCAACATGGTGACGCTGACCCAACGGCGCGCGGCGCAGCTGGCGCCCGCGCACGTGGCTCCGGATCAAGCCGGGCTGCGCGCCCTTGCCGGCATGGACCCGTCCTCCGTCGCCCCGGAGGTGGTGACCGAATCCCCCGGCCAGAAAACCTGGTTTCATACCTGGCACGAGGTGCAGGTGTTGACGGAACCCGGCACGCTCGTGCCCGTGTCCCGCGCCGAGTGCCCGGAAGCGCGGGCGACGCTCTGGCACTTCAACGCCGCCGGCCGGTTGCAACTCGCGGAACGCGGCGGCCTGCTGATGGAGGTCATCAGCCACACCCATCGCGCACGGCCCAAGACGAACCTGCTCGCGGCCGACCTGCGCGGCTGGGGTGAGACCGCTTCCGCCGCCACGCCCTACGAGTTTATCTCATGGGGCGGCCCCGATCGTTTTCTCAGCTACGTCAGCGCCTCGTTGGCCGAACCGGTCGAGGCCCAGCGCTTGCGCGACGCGTGGCAGTTGTCGCGGCTGTTCCCGCCGTCCGGCCGCACGGTGCTGCACGCCACGGGAGCCGCGGCGCCCGTCGCGCTGCATTTCGCGGCGCTGACCCGCCGGTTTGATGCGGTGGTGCTGCAAGATGCGCCGGCCAGCTACGCGGATCTCCTGGCGACCGCCGATTTCAACTGGCCGCACGACCTCGTGTGGCCGGGCGTGCTGAGCGCCTACGACCTACCCCTGCTAGCCGCGTCCATCGGCTGCCCGGTGCATTGGGTCAACCCGCGCGATGGCGCCAATGCACCGCTGCCCGCCGACCAAACGCAAAGGCGGGCAAACGTGACCTGGCACCACGATTGGGGCGACGACCAGGTGCTGGAACTGTTGCTCACCCTGCTTCACGGCTGACGGGCCTCAGCGCCGCATCTGGCGCCGGTAGGCCGACGGGGAAAGGCCCGTGCGCTGCTTGAAGAGCTTCGAGAAGTGGAACTCATCGCAGAAGCCGAGCTCGGTCGCGATGGCCCGCAGCGGTTGCTCATCGGCCGCAAGCCGCAGGCACGCTTCGTCGACCAAGCGCAGCAGCCGGTAGCGCGCCGGCGGCACGCCCTTCAGCTCGGCGAAGCGCTTGCGAAACCGCTCGTAGGATAATCCGGCCCGCGCCGCGAGTTTTGCCGGATCGGGCGACGACGCCGGACGTTCCAGTTCCCGGCAAACCGCCTCCAGCCACGCCGGCGGAGCGTCCCCCTGCCGCGTGAGCCGCGGGCGCCACGCCGCGCGCAAGTCCGCGAGCACGCCCTGAAGGCGGCCCAATTCCAGCAGCGCCGCGGCCGGCCCCTCGCCAGGTTCGCGGCATACATCCGCCAGGCGCCGGTGCCACGCCGCCACGGGCTCCGCATGCCACACCGGCTCCCGCGGGTCGAGCAACCCGGCGGCGCGCCACTCGGCAAACACCGGACCGTTGAACACAAAATAGATTTCATCCCACTCGCCGCCCGGATCCGGACCATATTCGTGCGGCACGTCCGGAAACACCACGATCAGGTCGCCCGCCCGCACCGACTGCCGACGACCGAGCCCATCGGCAAACTGCCCGCCGCCCCCCCGCAGATACACGACCGCATAGTTGCCCAATACACGCATGGTTTCATGCCCAATGCCAACGCTGGCCCGCAACTGGCCCGCCAGGGAAATCCCGCCCACACCGGGATGAAGGCCCGCCGTGGGGATGCGACGGGATTCCGTGATGATCGGACCGGATCGACTCATGTGACCAGATTACACATGCCTATGTCCGAAACAACCATTCCTTTGCCGCCGTGCCTGCGGTAGTGTGGCGGCGTTGTCCCCATGAGCACGCTGACGCTGCCCCGCCTCACCGCCCACAATCTGCCCCTCGACACGCGTGAGGAAGCCTTCGGGCTTCTCCGCCCCTCCGAGCATTTGCTGGGCGACCCCGCCGCCCTCCGCGCCCGGCTGGAGGACGACGGCTACCTGTTTATCCGCAACTTCCTGCCCAAGGACATCGTGCACACCGCGCGGATGTCCATTTTGCAGCGGCTGGCCGACGCCGGGCATCTTGATCCGACCCAGCCCCTGGAAGCCGGCATCTGCCGCGGCGACAACGCCCCGAAATTCATGCCGGCGCTGGCCAACCCGAATCGGGATGTCGAGCGCGTGGTGTTCGGGCCGGAGCTGCTCGGCTTTTACCGTCGCTTGTTTGGCGGCGAGATTCGTCACTTCGATTACATCTGGGCGCGTTCCCTGGGCCGCGGTTTCGGCACGCCGGCGCACTGCGACTTGGTTTATATGGGCCGCGGCACGCATCGCCTGCTGACCTGCTGGGTGCCTTACGGCGAGGTCCCGCTTGAGGAAAGCCCGCTCATGCTGCTGGAGGATTCGCACAAGAAATCCGAGCGGATCAAAAACTACCTCGATTCCGACGTGGACACGTATTGCGAGAACCGCCCGAAGGAAGTGCAGAAGGTGAAGGTCGAGGGCGGCTGGAGCCATCCCGGCTGGCTGTCGAAGAACTGTGTGACGCTGCGCGAGAAATTCGGCGGCCGCTGGCTCACGGCTCACTTCCAACCGGGCGACTTCCTGACCTTTCCGATGAACATGATCCACGCGTCGATCGACAACGCCACCGACAAGGTCCGCCTGTCGACCGACACGCGCTACCAGCTTGCCAGCGAACCGATCGACGAGCGCTGGATCGGCGACAACCCCGCGCTGCACGGCAAGGCCGGCAAGCGCGGGCGCATCTGCTGAGGTAAGGACCACAGAAGATTCCCGCGGATCACCCGGATTGACGCGGATTGATTGTAGGGCGGGGTTTACAAACCCCGCCTTTGAATTTCAACGGCAAGGCGGGGATCAGAGTCCCCGCCCTACAATTGATGCCCTCCATCCCGCAGGAAAAATCTGATATCTCGCGCCGTTACGGCCGCCCGATGTCCGTGCGCTGCAGCTGCAGTTTCATCTGGAAAGCGAGGCCTTCCGACATCGTCTGGCCCATTTCCATGTCGCGCCGGCGCCGTTCGTCGCCCGGGGCATTCTGCCGCGCATAGGCGGCGATGAGCGCGTCCTGGGGCTTCACGAGAATGAGCATGTTGCGGGCGTCGTTCTCGAGGTCGGTGCGGATCGCCGTCGGCATGACCTGGTCGAGCTGGGCGGAAAACTTGCCCACGCTGCCCTGCTCGCCCGACAGCAGGTGGAAATTCTGGTCCCACTGCATCGAGACCTCGGAGCCAATCAGGTCATAGGGCGCCTGGCCGAGGGCGTAGCCCTGCCGGTAGGAGCGGAAGGCGCGGATCGGTTCCGGGATCTCCGCGCCGTTGATCGCGGGCAGCCAGAGGCTGTGCGCGGAAAAGATCTGGTTGCCTTCGACGCTCGTGAGGAAGCGGAGAAAATCGATCGCCTCTTTCTTGTGCGGGCTGGCGTTGTTGAGATACATCGCCATCGACGTCTCGCCCATGCCCTCGCCGCCCGGGCCCATGATGAAGTCGCCCACCTCCGGATCGTCCGGCAGCAACTGCGGCAGCCGCATCACCTGCACGTCAAACGCCGCGGTGCGCCGGATCGTCGTGGCGTCCCAGGTGCCGGTGAACATGAAAACGGCGTTGCCGCTGAAGAATTCCAGCATCGCGTCGTCGCGCCGCAGCTGGAGGTAGCCGGGCTTCATCGCGTGCGAGAGTTCGCGCACGACCTTGAGGCCGGCGAGGACGTTCGGATGACGGTAGGTCCACCTACCCTCGAGGTAGGCGGCGAGCACCTGGCGGTTGTAGAGGTAGAGGTAGCCGGCGTCGTCAAAGCTGTGGTTGAGCTCCATCAGCGGCGCGCCCCACACGGTCTGCGTGAGCCACAGGCCGTTCTCGCGGCTGCCGGCGAGGCCATGGATCGGACGGCCGGTCTTTTTGGCAAACGCGTTGATGCGGACGAGGGCCTGGCGGAAGTCGTCGTAGCGCTCAAAGTCGGGGTCCTCCCCCATGATCTCGCGGTAGAGCTCGACGTTGCAGAACAACCGCACGCTGACCTCGGTCAGGGTCACGCCGTAGATCTGCCCCGGATCGGGCGAATCGCGCCGCGTGCCGATGAGCCGGTCATGAAACGTGTCCTCCCACGCGATGCCTTCCTGCGAAGTGCCGGCGTTGTAAGGGTTGGGCTGGGCGAGCTCAGCCGTGAGCGGCTCGAAATACCGCGCGGGCACGTCCTTCTGGCCGGCCAGCCACACGCCCCACTCGATGAGGTCGGCGCCGGTGCCGCCGGCCAGGTTGGTGCGCAGCCATTGCTTGTAAACCGCCCCGGGGATCAGCAACTGCTCGACCTTCACGTGCGGATTCAGCGCTTCATATCGCTTGATCGCCGCCTCGATGCCCTCGGGGGGTCCGCGCTCGATCTGCCAGTGCGCAATGCGGATCGTGACCGGCCGCTCCTCCGCCATGGGATCCGCGTGGGTGAACACCCACCAGATTGACGCGGCGTATGCCGCCACGAGCAGCACCAGGCTCAGGCGTTTCGGACCGCGTTTCATGACGAGCCCTCCCCGGCGGCCAGCTGCGCGTTGATGGCCTCCAGCCGACGCTGCACGGTGTAGGCGCGAACATTGGTGGCGTATTCCCGGAGGTAGCGCTCGAAATAGACCCTGGCCTGCTCCAGCTGGCCCGCGCGCCGGGAGAGTTCGCCGATCTGCACGATCAGGTCCTCTCGGGCGGTGCCGGAAATGCCGCCGATGCGATCAGCCGCCACCAGGTGCGGCAGCAAGCGGTCCAGCGGCGCCTTGAGCACGACGCCCGCCTGCCCGATCTGCAGGTGCAGATCGCGCTGCAGGGCCTCGTCGGAAATGCGGGCCAGCACCGCCTCCGCCGCGGCGATGGGGTCGCCGTCCGCCGGCAGCGCGTAGAGTTTGAGCAAGCCGAGCTTCACCAACCCCAGCTGGGCCCAATGGCTGTCGGGCCAGCGCGCCGCCAGTTGTTCGAACAATTCGGCCGCGCGCCCGTAGTCCGGCTGCAGGTAATGCAGCTGATGAAGCCGCGCCCGGAGATAAACCGCCTGCGCGGCAAGGTCGTCATCGCCTTCCGCCAGCGCCGCGAATTGTTTCTCGGCGCGGGCCAGGCTGACATCGGTATTCGGCTGCAGGCTCAGCCAGGCCACGCCGTCGGCCAACCGCGCCTCCCGCGAAGCGTCGGGACCGGCCGGCGTCTTCAACACCCGGCCGGGCTGGCTCGCCAGAATCTCCGCCCACGCATCGCCGGCCGCGGTCGCGCGCGCCGGAGACCATCCGGCCGCGACCAGGGCGCCAAGCCACAGGAAACCGCGCAGCCGCAGCCACGGGAGGGGGGAGGAAAGCACGGGCGCATCGTTGGGTTTCGGCCCGCGCCGACAAGTGTTTCCCGCGTCAAAAATTTTGGCCCGCCCCACAAATCCCTTGCCCGCCCGCCAGGCTTCGGCTCAGCGGGAATCGAGGATCCGCAACTGGTGCTGGATCAACAAGGCGCGGGCCTCGCTGAGGTTTTGCGCCGCCTCCAGCCGCGACCGGCGCAGCGCCACCGCCTCGTCGTCCGGATCATTTTCCACGAGCTGGCCCAGCGCCACCACGCGCGCGTCTTGCGGCAGCATCGCCCAGCGCGCCGCGCGGCCCTCGGTGGCGAGCGCATCACGCACCGGTCCTTGCATCTGCTGGTCCAAGGCCTCCGCAAACCTGGCGACACTCCCGCCCGGGCCGGTCAGGAGATGCAGGTTCCGTTCGAATACCGCCCGCGTGGCGCCGCCGACCGTGATGTTCGGCCCCCCGTAGGCGTAGCCGTCGTCCGGCGACAACAGGCTCTCGACCTCCGGCGCCATCGGCACATCGCGAATGCTCGGCGCCCAGCCGCTGTGGTCGGTGAAGAGCTTGATGCCTTCGTAGCTGGTGAGAAAGCGCAGGAAATCCACCGCCTCGGCGCGGTGCGGCGTGCGCTTGTTGAGGTAGAAGCCGAAGCTAGTGACGTTGTTGCCGTCGGAAAACCGCCCGAGCAGCGCCCGGCCCACCACGGGATCGTCCATCGTGGGTTGCGGGGGACGCAGCGCATCCACCGGGAAGGGCGCGAGCCGGCGCAGGCTGGTCGCCTCCCAGGTGCCCGCAAACAGGAAGAGCGCCTCGCCGTTAAGGAATTGCCGCACGGCCTCGTCACGCACGAACTGCATGTAACCCGGCTTCATCTGCTTCGCGAGCTCGCCGAGCAGCGCCAGGCCGGCCTGCAGGTCAGGCTCTTGGTAGCTCCATTCGCCGTTGAGAAACGCCCACATCGTCTGCCGCGGATAAAGCGCCAGGATACCATCGCGGTCGATGCGCTGGGCGACGCGGTTGGTGGCACCCCGCATGTAAAACGCCATCAGCCAATAGACATTGTCGCGACTCCCTGCGAAGGGATACACCATCCGGCCGCGCGTCGCGCTGTAACTTTGGGTCTGGGCAAACAACTCGCGCATGGCCGCAAAGTCCGCGGGCGGTTCCGCGCTCCCGGTGATTTCGCGCAGGAGGTCGCGGTTGCAGAAGAGCCGTTGGGAGCCGCGCGACAGGGTCACGGCGTAATACTGTCCGGGCTCGGGCGAATTGAGCCGCTGCTCCAAGAGCTCGTCCGCAAAGGTCTTCAACCACGGCAGGCCCTCCAAGCCGGTTCCCCGATTGTAGGGATTGGGCTCCAGCAGGTCTTCCGTCATCGGGTCGAAATACCGCACGGGCAAGTCCGCCAGGCCGTCGAGCCACGCGCCGTATTCGACGATGTCCGGCGCGGTATCGCCGGAAAAGTTCGCGCGCATCCACTGTCGGTAAACCGGCCCGGGCACCATCACCTGTTTCACCCGCACCCGCGGATTCAGTTCTTCGTAGCGTTTGATGACCGCGTCGATGCCGTCGGGGGGGCCGATCTCGATCTGCCAGTGGGCGAGGCGGATGGTCACGTCGCGCTCGTCCACCAGTGGCGTGGACTTCGTGAAGACCCAGTAGACCGCGAACAGGTAACCCGCCACGAACAGCGGCAGCGCGAGCCGCAGGCGCGGAAGCGTCTTCATCCGCCACCCTCCTGTCGGGCGAGCGCCGCGTCGACTTCACGCAGGCGCTGCCGGACGTTGTAGGTGCGCGTGCTGGTCGGATACTCGGCGAAGAAACGTTCGAAATAGTGCCGGGCGTCGGCATAGCGGCCGGCCCGGAGGGATAGTTCGCCGAGCTGGATCACGAGGTCCTCCGGCGTGATGCCCATCAACCCGCCGACCGCATCCGCCGCCTGCAGGTGCGGCAGCACTTCGTCCAGCGGCAATCCGAAATACAACGCCGCCCAGCCGATCTGCAGCTGTAGGTCGCGCCGCAATGCCGGTTCGGCAACCTTGGCCAACAACGCCTCGGCCGCCGCGATCTGGTCCCGCGGATTCGTCGACTCCTCTCCGGCATACAGCGTCACCAGGCCGAGCTTCACCAGCCCCAGCTGCGCCCAGTGACTGCCGGGCCAGCGCCGGTCCAACTCGCGATAAAGCCCGGTCGCGCGCGCCAAATCGGGCTCGACCTTCTGCGCCTGGTGCATGCGCGCCTGCAGATACAGCGCCTGCGCCGCCACGGCATCATCACCCTGCGCCAGCTGCGCCAAGACCGGTTCGATCCGCGCCCAGTCCCCGTCCGACAACGGTGGTCGCGCCATCGCTAGCACCGCCTCCGCCAAGGCGCGGGCCCGCGGGTTCATCGCGTCCACGCGCTCCAGCGCCGCGCCCGCCTCCAGCGGCTGGTTGCCCGCCGCCAGCAGCCACACGTCCTCGGGCGTCGCCGGATCGGCCGCCGGCAGCGTCAGCGCCGACGCGAGCGCCAGACACACCGCGCCCAAGATGGGGAAACTTCGGGGCATCCGCCCATGCTGAGGAACCGCCCCACCCCGGCACAAGCCCGCGCTGCGGCATGACGAACTTTCTACACCGAGTCGCGAGACACGCTTTGATCGATCCGTTTTCACAGGAGGGAACAGAGGCAACGGAGCAGACTCCGCGATCTCAGCGGCCTCCTGTAATATCTAGTTCGAGATGGTCACTTTCCAACTTTAAGAATCTCCACAGGAGATCGCAGAGGACGCAGAGTTTCTCGGTTATCTCCATTACCTCCTGTGCAATTCTGCTGCCGCCGTGATCGCTGCGCGCATGGCCTCGACGTCGCGTTTCACGGTGGCGTCGTCGCCGAGCTGCTTCGGGTCGCGGAAGCGTTCCAGCAAGGTCACGAGATTCACCGGTAGCACGCCTCCATTAGCGGCGCGGAGGGCGCGGAGTTTATCCCACTCCTCGATGCTGTCGCGCAGCAGTTCCCAGTGCACTGACAGGCGCGGGCCGGGATAAACCAGGAAAGAGTCACCCGGCGGCAGGTCGCGGCGCCAGGGGTGGCAGGAGTAGAGCGTCTCGCGCAGCGGGTTCTCCGGCCAGGTGGTGAAGGCCCAGCGGAGGATGCCGTCGTAGCCGTTGACCGCCGTATAGTAGCCCAGCCAGAGGCTCTCGGCGGGCGGGCTTTGCACGAAGGTGTTCGGGCGCTTTGGGTCGAGGCAGACGTAAAAGGTCGTGATGCGGCCCTCGGCGCGCCGGCGCGCGATGTCACGCAGAAGGTCGTCACTGGCGTGGTCGAGAATGATGGTGAAGTCCGCCAGATCGAGGCCGGTGTAGTGCGAGGGTGCTTGGTTGCCCGCGAGCGCGGCCTTGAGGCGCGGCGCGTTGGTGCGCACGAGCGCCATCATCGCCGCCATCATTTCGGCTGGCGCCTCGTCCACCGCCAGGCGCGCGATCTCCAGCCAGCCTTTCGCTTCCAGATGCCGTTCGAAATCCCGGAGAAACGGCCCCCAGTAATCCGCGAACTCCGCCGAGCCCGGCTCGCACATGGCCCAGCGCGTGTCGCCCGTCGCGGCGTCGGTGTATTCCAGCCGCCCGGACCACGTGAGCATGGAGTAACAATTGATCTGCGCGGTGATGCCGCAGCTCATCGCGTAGTCCACGTAGCGATCAAACACCGTGTAGTCGTAGGTCATCGTGCCGTCCGGCTGCCGCACGTGTTTTACCATCGTGTCGTAGTCGTCATAGTCCCGGCTGCCCCAGGGCCGCGGCGTGATCGTGGTGGTGATGACTTTCTGCCCGGCCTGCGCGAGCTCCTCCATGTAGGGCCGCATCACGGCCAAGTGTTCCTCGCTCCACGGCTTCACCCCATGCCAGCGCGCGATCGACCACGGGTGCTGCCAAACATCGAGGTGAAACGCCCAGTCCTTCGGCGCCGGCAACGTCGCCGGCAAGACCTCAAGCGTCAGCGGAAATTCCAAGGGCGGCGTGCCGTCCGCCTTGAGCGTCAACACCCCCGTGTAAGTGCCCGGCGCCGCGTCACGCGGCGTCTCGCCCGTGAGCC
>JBMSWZ010000012.1:0-12037 GCA_049425105.1 Cephaloticoccus sp. | reverse complement strand
CCGCCTGTTGATCCGAGCGCAGCGCGAGCAGGTAGAACCCGTCGGCGGCGATGTCGTGCGTCGCCGAGCTGAATGCGAGCAGCCAGAATAACACGAGCGTCCAGCGGAGAAAATCCGGCCCCGGCACCGTCAGGGCCACGCCGGCGAAGGCCGCGCCGACCACGAGCTGCAGGCCCCAGATCCAGAGGCGCTTGGTGCGGAAGAGATCCACCAGCGGCGACCACAGCGGCTTGATGACCCACGGCAGGTAGAGCCAGCTGGTGTAGAGCGCGATGTCGGTATTGGAGACCCCGAGATTTTTGTAGAGCACCACCGAGAGCGTCATCACCGCGACGTAGGGGATGCCCTGGCTGAAGTAGAGGCTGGGCACCCAGCGCCAGGCGCGGGCGGAAGAGGTCGCGGTTGGTTCCATGCGCATGCGCACGCTAGGCCTCGCCGCGCTCCGGCGCAACGCTCAACCCCATAACACGCTACGCTTGGATTTTTTGGAACGTTTTGCCCGCGGCTGCGTCCATCTTCGTGTCCGGATCAGTCCGGGCGTGTTCTTTGTTTGTGTTGTTGTGTAAAGAAGCCCGCAGCGTGGGAGTGTTTCCCCGCGGGCTTCGGTGTTTTGGCCCCGGGGGATCCGCCCGCGGGAGAATTCGCGCCGGCCGGTTCCGCGCTGTTCGTCCGGAGGATCTCGTGCTAGGCCTGACGCACGATGATGACCTACAGCGTGTTCTTCAGCCCCAAGGCAGGAGTGAGCGAGGAGGCCCTGCTGACGGCGGCGCACGGGTTTCTGACCTGGCTGCAACGCGAGCAAAACCTGCCGGGTTACCGGTTGCTGCGCGTGACCGACGCGGCCAGCTTCACCGGCCTGCCCCGCTTCCAAGCGATCGTGGATTTCGCTACGCGGGCGGAATTTGACGCCGCCATGACGTTCATGCGTGACGCTAACCGCGTGCACGAGGGACCGCACGCCCGGCTCCTGCACAGCGTCATGGATTTCAAAGTCAGCTTTGCCGAGGACGCGTGAAACGATGGCCACGCCAATGACGCCCAAAGAAACCGCCCAAAGTTACGACCAGCTCGCCGGGTTCTGGCACGGGGAGAAATTCAATCGCGAGAACGGACTCGCCCAGCATCGGCGCGCGCTGCAGTTCCTGAGGAAGAAAGGCCGCGCCCTCGACCTTGGCTGCGGCAGCAGCGGCCGGTTCATCGATCTGTTGCTCGCGGAAGGACTGGCCGTGGAGGGGTTGGATATTTCGTCGGAGATGATCCGGCTGGCGCGAACGCGGCACCCGCAGGTGACCTTCCACCAAGCCGACGTCTGCGAATGGGATTTTCCCCGCGGATATGACTTCATCTCGGGGTGGGACAGCATCTGGCATGTGCCGTTGGCGCGGCAGGAGGCGATGATGGCCAAAGTGTTGGCGGCGTTGAATGACGGCGGCGTCCTGATCTTCACCACCGGTGGCGTGGACCAGCCGGGCGACGTGACCAATCCCTGCCTGGGGCAGCCACTGTATCACGCGGCGCCGGGCATCCCGAACCTGCTCGCCTGGATTGCGCGCGCCGGCTGTGTGTGCCGGCACTTGGAATACGACCAATGGCCGGAGTCGCACCTTTACCTGATTGTGCAGCGGCCCGTCGCGGCGACGGGTTAATTTTCCTCGAAGCGGAGCTTCTCCGCCTCGCGGTCGACGTAGGGGATGCCGTCGGTGAGCCAGGCGGGCGCGGGGGCGTCGCGCAGGTAATGCTCGAAGAACTGCCACATGCGCTGGTTGAAATCGCGGCGGTTCGCATAGCGGATGAGCCCGTGGCCTTCCTTCGGGTAGTTGAAGAACCAGACCAGCTTGTTGTGCCGGCGCAGCGCGAGGAAGAGTTCGATGGATTGCTCCCACGGCACGGCGCCGTCGCCGTCGTTGTGCATGAGCAGGAGCGGCGTGTTGACGTTCTGCACGTGGAACACGGGGGAGTTGGCGAGGTAGAGGTCGGGCCGGTCGGTCAAGCGGGCGCCGATGCGGCTCTGCGTTTGCTCGTATTGGAAGAGCCGCGGCTGGCCAGAACCCCAGCGGATGCCGCCGTAGGCGCTGGTCATGTTGCCGACTGGTGAACCGGCCTCGGCCGCGCGGAACCGATCGGTCTGCGTAATGAGGTAGACGGATTGGTAGCCGCCCCACGACGAGCCCTGGATGCCGAGCCGGTTTTCGTCGACAAAGCCCCGGGCGATGACGGCGTCGAGCGCGGCGTTCACCGCATCCAGTGCACTGGGCCCCGGCTGGCCCTCGGTGTAGGCGATGTCCGTCAGGTAGACGCAGTAGCCGTTGCTGGTGTAGTAGGGGAAGTTGATGTTCGAGCCGAAGACGGGCGGGAAGAAATTGTGCACGATCTGCGAGAGTCGCTCGTAGGTGTAGACAATGAGCGGGTATTTCTTCGTCGGGTCGAAGTTGGCCGGCTTGTAGAGCAGGCCCTGCAACGGCACGCCCGCGGAGTTTTTGTAGGCGATCAGCTCGGCGGTGCCCCAGGCAAAGGGCTCGAGCTGCGCGCCGCCCGATGAGACCCGCTGGGGCGGATTAAAATCGTCGTTGGTAATCCAGTAATCGGGAAACTCGTCGAAGCGCGAGAGCGTCAACAGCAACCGGTTGGCCTCCACGGCTCGGCCGACGTAGCGGTATTGGCGGTCACCCCACAGCAGTCGCGCGGGCTCGCCCGGGGTGTCGAAACCGTGGCGGAAAAAGCCGCTGGCGTGGGTGAACTCGTGCTCGCCGCGCAGGATCAGCGGCGCCGCGGGGTCGAGGCCGCGTTCGGTGTCGCCTTCCTCGCGCACGCTGATGTTCTGCACGCGCAGCACCAGTTCGCGGGCGCGGCCATAGCCGCCGGTGAGGTTGCGCGGCGCGCGGCCGTCGGTGAACAGCTGCCAGGCATCGTAGCGATCGTAGGCCACGAACGAGCGGCTGTCATTGACCCACCCGGCCCAGCCGTAGGCCGAGGCGGGCTCGGGTTCGTCGTTGAGTTCGTTGTGGAAAGCGACCGCGAGTCCGGCGGTGAGGTTGCGATCGAGCCCGGTGGTCAGGTTCACCGCGTGCCAGTGGCGGTCCGAATAGTAGGCGGCGTGTTCGCCGTCGGGGGCGAACGCAATGGAGGGCAGGCCTTCGTCGCCGGACCGGCCGCGCAGTTTGCGCACCACAAGCCGGCGGTCGCCGGTGGTGGTGTCGATCACGTAGACGTCGGCGTAGGTGCCGTCGTAGTCGCGTTCGCGCAGGTAGGGCGTTTCGTCCAGCGCAAGGGCGCGGCGGCCGTCGTCGGAAAACTTCACCTCCCGTAGCATCTTGTCGCCGACGGGTGTGAAACGCCGTGTGACCAAATCGAACACGCCGGCATCAGTGCGCCGGCGCTCGGCCGCGGCGAGCACGGCCTGCCGGGGTTGCACGAGGCCGTCCGTCCAGCTCCAGAGGTCGGCGGTGACCTTGTCCGCGGGATCCTGCACCGCGGGTTTTTCCTTGGGTTGGATGGGTGAGGTGCCGAGGTATAGTTTCGCGCCGTCGAGCGAAAAGGCGGGAGTGGCGTTTTCTCTGACGGCGATGCCGGCGGGCAGGCCGGGGGTGCGCGAGCCGACGGCCCACGCTGCCTCGTCGTCGCCGCGGTGCCAGAGCCAGGCCTGAAACTGCGGGGCCGCCTTGCGTGCGTCGCCGTGCGTGGCCAAGAACCCGAGTTTCGTCTGGTCGCGATTCCACGCGAGCTTCACGTAGCGGCCCGGCCCGCGCAGGATCGGCGCGGGCGAGGACCAGGCGCCCGGCGAGTAGACGTAGACGCCGTTGCGCTTCGGGTTGGCGCCGCTGACCGCAAACACGAGCGTGCCGGCATCGCGAGCGAGGGTGAATTCCGTGACATCGTCAAAGGTGTGTTCCCGTTGCGTCCCGAGTTCCCGCAGCACCAGCCGCGAGCCGTGCTTTGAGTCGGCGGGCCGGCGCGAAGGGGGCAGGGCGGCGGGATCAAGCAGGTAGGCGATCCAGCTCCCGGTGTGGGCTGTCTGCGTGGATTTGACGCCCGGGATGATTTCGCTGCGGCCGGTGGCGAGGTTCATGATCGCAAGGCCGCGCTGGCGGCCGGCCTCGGCCTCTTTGCCCGCAAGGCGCGCGTCCCTCATCGCCGGGGCGGCGGGGAAGGTGGTGCTGAGCAGGAATCGGCTGTCGCCGGTAAAGAGGAGCCCGACCGTTTGCGGGGTCGAGGCGCGACCGGTGGCGCTGGGGGGCTGCGGAAAGGGCAGGGCGGGGGTTTCGCCAACCGGTGCGAAGATCTCGCGGCCGGTGGAAACATGGCGCGCCACGACCAAGCCGTCGCCTTTCGCCGGCATGTCGCTGTAGGCCAGCCACTGACCGTCCCGCGACATGGTCGGGGTGTTGAAGCTGCGCCACTGGTCGAAGTCGTCCCATGTGAGCGGTCGCTTCGCGGCCAGCGCCCCGAGGGCGAGCAGACAGGCGACGAGGCCCGCGTGACAGAGGCGGAGAAATCCCGTCATGGGCAGGGGGCGCCTAATCAGCCGGTGGTCTTCATCTCACGGATGAAGGCGTCGGCCTCGCGGATGGATTTTTCCATGTCGCGGATCAGGTTGGCGATGTCGCCTTGGAGGGCGCGGGAGGTGGAGTCGAGCGAGCGAAGCGCCTGGGCGTTAAGGTTGTGCTTCAGGAACAGGACTTGGTCGCGAAAGTTGGCGAGGATGGGGTCCATCCGCGCCGCGGCCGAACGCATGGCCGCCATGAGCTGGGCGTAGCGCTGGCGCGTGGCGCCGAGCTGCTGCTGGCTTTGGGTGCGGAGCGCGGTGTTGGTGTAATGCGCGAGTTCGTTGCCCCACTCGGTGAAGAGCGCCTCGGCCACGTCGTCGATGGCGGCGATGCGGTCGTTGACCTCCTTGGCGCGCGATTCGCAGTCCTGCAGCTGGTCGTTCAGCTCGTCGTATTTCGCCTTCAGCTGGCCGCCGTCGATCTGGATCACGGCGAGAAACGCGTCGAGCGCGGTCGCGAACTGCACCTTGGCCTCCTCCTGGGCGCCCCGGGCCTTTTCGACGCGGCTGACGAGGATGTCGCGCTTGGCAAAGCCGGCTTTTTCCATGGCGCCATAGTAGGCGGAGGAGCAGCCGGCGAGCAGCAGGCCGGCGAGCAGGGAGACGGTCAGCGGTTTCATCGGGGTGGTCCCGTTACCATGCGCGCCGGGCCCCGCGTCGCAAGCCACGACTGGCTTCACTCGTCCGGGGTAGCGCTGTCGCGGGTGGCGGCCAGCAGGGCGCGCGCGTCCGCTTCATCCTCGTCCGGCACCTGCAGGCGCACGCCGCCGGTCATGAGGACATAGGGCGGCGCGATATGCGCCGCGTGTTCATCCGGCACCTGCGCCGCGATCCCGCCGGACTCGAGCATCGACTTCAAGAGCAACGCGTCGTCCCCGTCTGGGTCGGCTCGCAGCTCTCCGCCTACCCGTTGGTCGTGCGCAAGCGCTCCCGCAGCGCCGCGCACTACTACGACGAGTGGGACTGACCGTTGGTGGTCGCCCACCTCTGGACGCCAAGGTCGATGATGAAATACCGACCGGCGCTCCGGGGGTGGGCTTTTGCGCGCTTTGTTTGTAGGGCGGGGCTTCCGAACCCCGCCTCAGGTGCCGGCGAGACGCCGGCGCTCCCAGGGGACGGCGCTGGGCGGGATATGGAAATCCCGCCCTACAATTTTTAACGGTTCTCTTAAATGCTGACCCACGACTGCGACGCCATGGAACGGCCGATGGCGTCGAGCATGCGCTGGGCGCGGAGGCCGTCGGCAAAGCTCGGGTATTCGGCGCCGGTTTCGCCGCGGATGGCCCGGACGATTCCGGCCGGAGTAACCGGCTTGAAGCCACGCAGGTATTCCGTGGGCAGCACCTGTTTGGGAATGTCCGTTTGCCAGGTGCCGTAGCGGGTGAGCGTCGGGCCGGCGCGCAGCCAGAGCGCGTCCGGCGTGTCGGACTGCACCGCCAGCGTGCCCCCCTCGCCGGAGAGCTCGATGCGGAAGAAATTTCCGTAGCCCGGCGCGACCTGCGAGGTTTCGAAGCAGGCGATCACGCCGCCGGCGAGTTCGCTGAGCCACGCGGCGTTCGTGTCGGTGGTGATGGGTTGGGTGCGACCCGCCGCGTCGGGTTTTTCCGGGATCAAGGTCTGGGCGAGGCCGACGACGCGCTGGTAGTCCAGGCCCGTGATGAAGTTCACGCCGTCGAGCATGTGCACGCCGAGGTCGCCCAGCGCGCCGAAGCCGGCCAGTGAGACGTCGTTGCGCCACGTGTAAGGCTGGGCGGGCGCGCCGAGGAAGCTCTGCAGGTAGACGCAGTTGACGCGCAGAAGCTTCCCGAGGTCGCCGCGGGCGACGAGTTCGCGCGCGAAGCGGAAGGCGCCGACATTGCGGTAGGAAAAGTTGATGCCGCCGTGTTTGCCGGCCTGGGCCCGGGCGGCCTCCATGGCTTCCGCCTCGGCGAGCGTCATGGCCATGGGTTTCTCGCAGGCGACGTGCGCCCCGTGGCTCAGGGCGAGCTGGGTGAGCGGCGCGTGAAATTTGTTGGGCGTGCAGATCGAGACGAGGTCGGGCTTGGTCTCGGCCAGCATTTTTTCCGGGTTCGTGAATTTCGGCACGGCACCGTAGCCGTCCGGCGTGCGCCAGGTGGCGGGGTCCGCCGGATCGCTGATGCCGACGACCTCGATTCCAGGCAGGGTGGCGATGGCGTTGAGGTGGGTGGCGGAGATGCCGCCGGCGCCGATGACAGCGTAACGCAGGGGGGTGGGGTTCATAAAATTCAACGGTCGGCCAGCGCGTCCTGGGCTTCCTCGGCCCAGGCGATGAGGGCGGCGATCTCCGCGGGCGTGAGCCGGGCATCGGCATGGGCGAGGCGATACGACCGGAGCGGCATTTTGCCGTCCTCCACTTCGCCGACGATTTCCTCGAGTTTGTGGCGCTGGCGGCGCAGGTCGTAGGTGCCGAACGTCGAGAAGTTGAGGTGGGCCTTGCCCTCGCGCACGTGGGAGTCGAGCCACCACGCCACGGGCTGCACCTCGGCATACCAGGGGTAGCGCGTGTGGTTGGAGTGGCAGTCGTAGCAGGCGCGGGTCAGCACCTCGCGCACCTCGGGCGACGGCGGATGCAGCGCCATCACGTCTTCCGGCCCCGCGGGCGTCGACGAGAGGTTTTTGGCGGGGCGGAAAAACTGGATGACCACGAAGGCCGCCACCGCGATGAGCAGTACCATCTTCATACGCCGCCGCAGCTTGGAAGGACCAACCGGGCTGGCAAGCCTGCGCCGTGTAATCAGCCGTCGGACGCATGAACCGGCCGGGCCATGCTGGATACTGTGGCCCGGGTGGCCGCGCAGGTCCCGCGGCGCGGAAGATGGGCACAGGGACGTGCCCATCCACCCCGGGGCCCGAATGCTCCTGAGGGCGCTTGCGCGTCACCGAGCACCCGGGCAGGCTCGCGATCGCTATGAACACCGTGCCGGCGGATTGCCTCGCGTGCGGGGCGTGCTGTTTTTCGACGCTGCCGACCTACGTGCGCGTGACGGGCGAGGATTGGGTGCGATTGGGCGCGGCGGCCGAGCGGGTGGCGCATTTCATCGGGCACCGCGCCTACATGCGCATGGCGGACGGCCACTGTGCCGCGCTGATGGTCCGGCCGGGCCCTGGCGGCGCGCCGGAGTATTTTTGCACCGTTTACGCGAATCGCCCGCAGGTTTGCCGCGACCTCGCGCGGGGATCACCGGAATGTCGCGCCGAATTGGAACAGAAAATGCACCGCCGGCCCGTGCTGGCCCCCGGCAAAGCCCCGGCCGTAGTTTCCGCCGTGGAAACATGACATAATCGTCTGGTTCTACTTGGCGGCCGGCGCCTTGGTCCTTACAACGGCCCCCCGTCCCAATGTCAGCGCGCAAAAACCAATCCCAATCGGAGGTCACCCTCCTGCCTCCCTTCACAAAGATCATGGCCGCGAACCGCGGCGAAATCGCGGTCCGCATTTTCCGCGCCGGCACCGAGCTCGGGCTGCGCACGGTCGCCGTTTACGCGGAGGAGGACCGGTTCTGCATTCACCGCTACAAGGCGGACGAAGGTTACCAGGTCGGCCACGGCAAGGGTCCGGTGGCGGCCTACCTCGACATCCCGAGCATCATCGGCCTCGCCAAGGAAAAGGGCGTGAACGTGATCCACCCGGGCTACGGCTTCCTCTCGGAAAACGCCCATTTTGCCCGCGCCTGCGCCGAAGCTGGCATCGCCTTCGTGGGTCCGCGCCCGGACCTGCTGGAGATGATGGGCGACAAGACCGCCGCCCGCGCCCTGGCCAAGAAGATCAAGGTGCCCGTGCTGCCCGGCACGGAGGAGCCCGTGACCGACCGCAAGGAGGCCATGAAAATCGCCAAGGAGATCGGCTTCCCCCTCATCATCAAGGCCGCCTTCGGTGGCGGCGGTCGCGGCATGCGCATCGTGAAGCAGGCCGAGGACCTCGGCTCACTGCTCGACGAGGCCCAGGGCGAGGCCGAGCGCGCCTTCGGCAATCCCGCCGTCTTCCTGGAGAAATACATCGCCAACGCGAAGCACATCGAGGTCCAGATCCTCGGCGACAAGCACGGCAACGTCATCCACCTCCACGAGCGCGACTGCTCCGTGCAGCGCCGGCACCAGAAGGTCATCGAGGTCGCGCCGAGCCACGGCCTGCCGCGCGAGGTGATCAGCGAACTTTGCGAGGCCGCCGCCCGCATGGCCCGCGCGATCCGCTACGACAACGCCGGCACCATCGAATTCCTCTACGATCTCGACCGCCACGAGTGGTTCTTCATCGAGATGAACCCGCGCATCCAGGTCGAGCACACGGTGACCGAGGTCGTCACCGGCCTCGACATCGTCCGCGCGCAGATCCTCATCGCCCAGGGCCACGCGCTGCATTCGCCGGAAGTCGGCATGCCGGTGCAGGAAAACGTGCCGTGCAATGGCTACGCCATCCAGTGCCGCATCACGACCGAGGATCCCGAGAACAAGTTCGTGCCCGACTACGGCCGCATCCTCGCCTACCGCTCGCCGGGCGGCTTCGGGGTGCGCCTCGACGGCGGCATGGGCTATGCCGGCGCCGTCATCACGCCGTTCTACGACTCGATGTTGGTGAAGGTCATCACCAGCGGCCAGACCTACGAGAACGCGATGAACCGCGCCCACCGCGTGCTCAGCGAGTTCCGCATCCGCGGCGTGAAGACCAATATTCCCTTCCTCGAAAACGTCATCGCGCACCCGCTCTTCCGCAGCGGCCAGGCCACGACGACGCTGATCGACACCACGCCCGAGCTCTTCCGCTTCAAGCCCCGCCGCGACCGCGCCACCAAGCTCCTCAGCTACCTCGGCAACGTCATCGTCAACGGCAACCCGCACGCCAAGGGCTACAAGCCCGGCAAAGTGCTCCCCGCCGTCACGCCCCCGGGCCGCGACGACCGCCGCGAGCCGCCGGCCGGCACGCGCCAGCTGCTGCTCGAGCTCGGCCCGAAGAAGTTCGCCGAGTGGACGCTCAAGCAGAAGCGCCTGCTCATCACCGACACCACCATACGGGACGCGCATCAGTCGCTCATGGCCACGCGCGTGCGCAGCTACGACATGCTGGCCTGCGCCGGCTACGTCGCACGCCGCGCGCCCGAGCTCTTCTCGCTCGAGATGTGGGGCGGCGCCACCTTCGACACCGCCATGCGGTTCCTCAACGAGGACCCGTGGGAACGCCTGCGCGACCTGCGCGCCCGCGTGCCGAACATCTGTTTCCAGATGCTGTTCCGCGGTGCCAACGCCGTCGGCTACACCAACTACCCGGACTCCGTTGTCGCCGGCTTCGTGAAGCACGCCGCCGCCAGCGGCATGGACATCTTCCGCATCTTCGACTCGCTGAACTACCTGCCCAACCTGCGCGTTGCGATGGAAGCCGTGCAGGACACGCACGCGCTGTGCGAGGGCACGCTCTGCTACGCGGGCGACATCCTCGACGAGAAGCGCGACAAGTTCTCGCTCAAGTATTACGTGCGCATGGCCAAGGAGCTGGAAAAGATGGGCGCGCATCTCATCGCCATCAAGGACATGGCGGGCCTCTGCCGGCCCTTCGCGGCCCACAAGCTCGTCAAGACGCTCAAGCAAGAGGTCGGCGTGCCGATCCACTTCCACACGCACGACACCAGCGGCATCAACTCCGCCTCCGTCCTGCAGGCCAGCGCCGTCGGCGTCGACATCGTCGACCTGGCGATCGCGTCCATGTCGGGCAGCACCGCGCAGCCCAACCTCAACTCGATCGTCGCCTCGCTGCAGCACACGCCGCGCGACACCACGCTCGATCTGCCCGCGCTCGACGCCTACTCCGACTACTGGGAGCAGGTCCGCGCCTACTATGCGCCGTTTGACACCGCGCCGAAGACCGGCAGCGCTGAGGTCTACCTCCACGAGATGCCCGGCGGCCAGTATACCAACCTCAAGGAGCAGGCCTCCGCCATGGGTGTCTCGCACCGCTGGCCGGAGATCGCGCGCACCTATGCCGAGGTCAACCAGCTGTTCGGCGACATCGTCAAGGTCACGCCATCCTCCAAGGTCGTGGGCGACATGGCGCTCTTCCTCTTCTCGAAGGGCATCAAGCCCGCCGACGTCGTCAACCTACCCCCGGGCGAGACCCCGTTCCCCGACAGCGTGATCGACATGCTCAGCGGCGGTCTCGGCTGGCCCGAAGGCGGCTGGCCGGTCGACGTTTGGCGCGCCGTGCTTGGCGACGCCAAGTTCAAGGCTGCGCAGAAAAAATACCGCGCCGACCGCGCCGCCGAGAAGAAGCGCGCCGGCCGCAAGGCCCGCGGCAGCGATCACGCCAAGGAACTCGCGAAGCTGCGCGGCGAACTGGCCGCCAAGGCCCACCGCAACATCGGTGACGACGAATTCTACTCCCACCTGATGTATCCGCAGGTGTATGCCGACTTCGCGAAGCACCTAAAGGAGTTCGGCAAGGTCAGCGCCCTGCCAACCCCCGCCTTCTTCTACGGTTTGCAGCCCAAGGAGGAGATCTCCGTCGAGATCGAGGAGGGCAAGGTCCTCATCATCCGCCTCGTCAACGTCAGCGAGCCCGACAAGGACGGTCGCCGCACGGTGAATTACGAGCTCAACGGCATCGCCCGCGAGGTCCTCATCACCGACAAAAACGTCGCTCCCAAGACCAGGGCGCGCGTGAAGGCCGACCTTGCCGACCCGCTCCAAGTCGCCGCCCCGATCCCGGGCCTCATCGTCACGATGACGGCCTCCGTCGGCGCCAAGGTGGCGAAGGGCGACCGGCTCTTCATGATGGAGGCGATGAAGATGCAGACCTCCGTCTATGCTTCCGATGACGGCGTCGTGGCCGAAATCCACGCCGCCATCGGTGACACCGTCGAGTCCAAGGACCTCATCGTCAAACTGCGCAAGCCGGGTAAGCGCCACGCCCGTGCTCGTCGTTCCGGACGCGTTCATGACCGTCCGGTATGACGACGACAGGCACCCGCAGACTGCGCTTTAGCTTCATCTCAGTGCCTCGCGCACTAGGGCAGCGATGGCGTCGGGCAGGTCCAGGGTGAGCGCGCGTTGCTGCGCGGCGGGGCTGAGTTTGCGCCACGTCTTGCGGAGGATATCCACGAACTTTTCGCGCGGGTAGTCGGCGTGTTGGGCGGCGAAGGCGCCGATTTCGTTTTCGAGGAAGACCAAGACGGCGGCATCCTCGAGGGCCTGCGAGCCGGCGTCTTGCTTCAGGTCGGTCTTGCTGACCCAGCGCGCGATGGCCTCGGCCTCCGCTGCGGGCACCCCGGCCGCGAGTGCGAGTTCCTGCGCCCGCGCCGCTTGTTTTTGGTAGAGGTGCCGGCGCCATTGCAGGTAGCCCGCCTTGCCGTCGGGAAACGTGCTTCGGGGCGTGAGGAAGCGTTCCAAGTGCTGGCAGCGCGCGGCCAGCAGCAGGTGCGGCGGTGCGTCCGGAACCAAGCGGGCGACCCAGGCTTCCACCCGATCCGCATAGACCAACTCGGCCGG
>JBMSWZ010000011.1:0-12100 GCA_049425105.1 Cephaloticoccus sp. | reverse complement strand
AGGAGGAACTTTACTACGGCATCGACGAGCGGCAGCAGCAGGCCGACCTCACCGAGCAGGGCCGCCGCCACCTGCGGCCGGACAATCCCGACGCCTTCGTGCTGCCGGACCTCGCCACGGAATACTCCGAGCTCGACCGCGAGGGCGCCGCGACGTCCGAGGAGCGGGAGGCCCGCAAGGTTGCCGCGCAGGAACGCTTCGTCGAGATCTCCGAGGAGATTCACGCCATTTCGCAGCTGCTCCGCGCCTATTCGCTCTACGAACGGGACGTCGAATACGTGGTCCAGGAAGGCAAGGTGATGATCGTCGACGAGAACACCGGTCGCGTCATGCCCGGCCGGCGCTGGTCCGACGGCCTGCACCAGGCGATCGAGGCCAAGGAAGGCGTCGTCATCGAGCGCGAGACGCGCACCTACGCGACCGTGACGATCCAGAACTATTTCCGCATGTATGAGAAGCTGGCCGGCATGACCGGCACGGCCGAGACCGAGGCGGCGGAGTTCCACGACATCTACAAGCTCGCGGTGCAGGTCATCCCGACGAACAAGCCCTGCATCCGCATCGACCAGAACGACTCAATCTTCAAGACCCGCCGCGACAAGTTCAACGCGGTGGTCCGCGAGATCGAGGCCGCCCACAAGCGCGGGCAGCCCGTGCTCGTCGGCACCGTGTCGGTGGACTCCTCCGAGGTGCTGTCCCGCATGCTGAAGCGCGCGGGCATCACCCACACCGTCCTCAACGCCAAGTTTCACCAGCAGGAAGCCGAGATCGTCTCGCGCGCCGGCCTGCCGGGCGCCGTCACCATCGCCACCAACATGGCGGGCCGCGGCACCGACATCAAACTGGGCCCGGGCGTCCGCGAGGCCGGCGGCCTCTACGTCATCGGCACCGAGCGCCACGAGTCGCGCCGCATCGACCGCCAGTTGCGCGGCCGCTGCTCGCGGCAGGGCGATCCCGGCATGACCAAGTTCTTCCTGTCGCTCGAGGACAACCTCATGCGGCTCTTCCTCCAGGGCAACCTGGCGTCGCGCCTGATGGAGGGCTCGATGAAGGACGGCGAGGAGCTCGAGCACCCGTGGCTCAACCGCTCCATTGAGAGCGCGCAGAAGAAGGTCGAGCAGCAGAACTATTCCGTGCGCAAGCGCCTGCTCCAATACGACGACGTGCTCAACCAGCAGCGCGAGGTCGTCTACGGCATCCGCAACGCCGCCATCCACGCCGAGCGCCCGAAGGAGATCATCTTCGAGCAAGTCGAGGAGGAGATTCTGACGCGCCTGGAGAACGCGGGCTTCGGCGACAAGCACGCACCCGGCCCGGCCGAGGTTGACCACCTCGTCGGCTGGGTCAACGCCCACTTTCCGATCAGCCTCAAGGCCGCCGAGCTCACCGGCACCGATGTCGAGGCCATGGCCGCCCCCATCCTCGAGCGCATCAAGCAGGCCTACGGCGTCAAGGAGTCGGTCGAGGATCCGCACTCGCTCGGCGCACTCGAGCGCTACGTCGTCATCAACGCCATCGACCACCACTGGCAGGAGCACCTTACCGAAATGGAAGAGCTCAAGAAGGGCATCTTCCTCCGCTCCTACGGCCAGAAGGATCCGCTGGTGGAATACAAGGGCGAGGCCTTCCGCTATTTCGAGGAGCTGATGAACAACGTCCGGCTCCAGATTTGCACCGGCCTGTTTCGCAGCGCCTCGAACCTCGAGGCGTTTGAAAACATGCTCGCGCTGCTCAGCCGCTCCGCCAAGGCCGTCGGTCCCGCGGACGAGCCGGCCGCTGCGCCGGCGGCCCGCCCCGGCCTTGCGGCCCCCGCGGCCGCTTCGGGCGGGGACGACGTCCAGCTGCCCAAGGTGCCCATCCGTCGCGACCAGCCGAAGGTTGGGCGCAACGACCCGTGCCCCTGCGGTTCGGGCAAGAAATTCAAGCACTGCCACGGCGCCTGACGCCGGCGGTCCCCCGCGCGTGAACAGCGAGCCCTCGCCCTTGCCGGCCGACGACCCTTACGCGGACCGCCCGTCGTTCTGGGCCAACCAGAAACCGGTGCTGTGGGCGGCCGGGGTGTTTGTCGTCACCGTCGTGCTGACGGTGTTGAGCTTTCCGCCTTTGCGCACGCCGGAGTTTGCCTACGCGTTCGCGGTTCCCGCGGTGTTTTGGGCTTACCTGCGTCCGTCGTTCCGCCTCTACGCGGGCACATTGTTCGCCGCGCAGGCCGTCGCATGGAGCATCCTGCTCGGCTGGCTGCACCACGTGACGTGGGGCGGCCTTTTGCTGCTCGGCCCCTTTGTCGGCGCTTGGGTGGGGTTGTGGTATCTCGCCGTCTGGTGGGCCATGCCCCGGTTGCAGCCGCGCCGGCCGTTGGAGCGCGTGTTGGTGCTGGTCGGTCTGGCGGGGCTGTGGGTGTTCCTGGAGTGGACGCGCACCTGGCTCTTTGGCGGGTTCCCCTGGCTGCCGCTCGCGGCCAGCCAGTGGCAGCGTTCGATCCTGTTGCAGGTGGCGTCCATCACGGGCGCCTACGGGGTCTCGTTCGTGCTGATTCTGTTCAATCTCGGCCTCGCGGCCTACGCGCACCGGCTGTTGCGGCAGGCGCACCAAGGCCTGAAGAAGCGCAGCCCGGAGTTCATGGTGGCGCTGCTCGTGCTGATTTTTCCCTCGTTCCTCATGCTCGGCGACACGTTCCGCCAGCAGCGGGAAGACTTTGCGCGACTCGCCTTGGTGCAGCCCTATATCTCGCAGACTTTGAAATGGGATCCGAGCGAGGGTCGCGCCATCGCGCAGACCATCGAGCAACTCACCCTGGACGCCGCGCGCGACTGGCCCGACGCCATCCTCTGGCCCGAAGCCGTGACGCCTTGGGCCGTGCGGGGCGACCCGACCACCGCCGACTTCGTGGCGATCCTCTCCGCCCGGGTGAAAGCGCCGATCGTGCTCGGTTCGATCGCCATCGAGCGGTTGAACCAGCCCGATGAGGCGTGGTATAACGGCGTCTTCGTGGTCACGCCCGACGGCGGCGTGGCGGACGATTACTACGCGAAACGCCGGCTCGTGCCGTTCGGCGAATACGTGCCCCTCCGCCCCGTGCTGGGCTGGGTGGAGAAATTCGTGCCAGTGGGCGACGATTTCCTTCCGGGGGGCGACGCCAGTCCGCTGCTGTTGCCGATGCAGCGCGGCCTCGCGATCATCGGTCCGCTGGTGTGTTACGAGGACACTTTCCCGCAGCTCGCGCGCAGCAGCGTGCGTTTGGGCGCGGAGCTGCTCACCGTCCACACCAACAACGGCTGGTTTGGCGAGGACGGCGCGGCCTACCAGCACGCCGCCCATTCGGTGCTGCGTGCGATCGAGACGCGCCGTCCGGTCGTTCGCGTCGGCAATGCCGGGTGGAGCGGCTGGATCGACGAATACGGCAACGTGCGTGACACCATGACCGACGCGAAGGGGAGCATCTATTTCCGCGGCGTGCACACCGTCGAGGTATCGCGCGACCGCCGGTGGGCCGGGCAACAGAGTTTCTACGTGCGGCACGGCGATTGGTTTGTGCTCGCCGGTGCCCTCGCGGGGCTCATGGCATTTGCGCTGCTGCGCTTCACCAAGGAACCCGCGGAGCCGAGTCCGCTCTGAACTCAGCGCGCTTTGCGCGCGGGCTTTCGGGGTGGCGGCGGCGTGAGCGGCTGGCGCGCGCGGGGCCGGGGCCGCGGGCGGGGCTGGTCGCCGTGCAGCGCCGGCAACCACGGTGAGCCGAGGCGAAGGCATTCATCACACATGCCGTCAGCAGGGCAGGGGAGGCCGCGCGGGGCAAGGGACCTTTCGGAGCGTCGGACGATTTCGGACCTGACTTTGCCGGTCGGCTTCCGCCATAAAGGTCGGCGTATGACGCCAAAACTCCTCCGCCGCGCCGTCGAGGCGCTCGAGACCTTCAAGGTGGAAACGCCCAGCTGGGGTTTCGCCGACACCGGCACGCGCTTCGGGAAATTTTTCCAGGATGCCGCCGCCATCGACATGAACGACAAGCTGGCGGACGCCGGCCAGGTGCACGCGCTTACGGGCTGCTGCCCGACGGTCGCGACGCACGTGCTGTGGGATTTTACCCCGGGCGAGGACCCGGCCAAGGTCGCCCGCCTGGCGCGCAAGCACGGCGTGAAGATTGGCGCGATCAACCCCAACCTGTTCCAAGACCAGGAATACAAGTGGGGCTCTTTTGGTCACAACGACCCGAAGGTCCGCCAGCAGGCGCTGCAGCATTGCTACGATTCCGTCGCCATCATGAAGGGCACGGGCAGCGAATACCTTTCGCTCTGGTTCGCCGACGGCACGAACTATCCCGGCCAGGGCAGCATCCGCGAGCGCAAGGGCTACTTTGAAGAGTGCCTCAAGGCCGTGCACAAGAAGCTCGGCCCCAAGCAGACGATGCTCGTGGAATACAAGCCCTTCGAGCCCGCGTTCTACGCCACCGACATCGCCGACTGGGGCATGGCCTACCTGCTCTCGAAGAAGGCCGGTCCGCGCGCCAAGGTGCTGGTCGACACCGGCCACCACTACAACGCCCAGAACATCGAGCAGCTGGTCGCGTGGCTCCTCGACGAGGACATGCTCGGCGGCTTCCACTTCAACGACCGCCGCTACGCCGACGACGACCTCACGCTCGGGTCCATCGATCCCTACCAAGTCTTCCGCATCTTCCACGAGATTCACTTCTTTGCGTCCGACCGTGGCAAGATGCCGAAGATCGCCTACATGGTCGACCAGTGCCACAACGAGAAGCCGAAGGTCGAGGCCATGATTCAGACCGTGGTCATGGCGCAGGAACTCTACGCCAAGGCCGCGATCGTCGACCACGACGCGCTCCGCCGCGCGCAGGCCAAGAACAACGTCATCGACGCCGAGCTCATCCTAAAGCAGGCGTTCTTCACCGACGTGACCCCTGCGCTGGCGAAGTATCGCAAGGGCAACCAGCTGCCGGCCGATCCGCTCGCCGAGCACCGCCGCCAAGGCTACGAGAAGAAGGCCGCCGCCGATCGCCGCGCCCGCCGCAAGGCCATGGGCATCTCCCGCGGCGGCAGCTTCGCCTGAACCGAGCCAAAGTTCCTTCCCCAGCCGGCAGGTTTTCCTGCCGGCTTTTTTATTTGGTTGTGAACTTCAGCCGCCGGACCAGGCGCGACCAGAGCCACGGTAGCCAGCGTTTCAGGTAGATTGCCGCGACTTCCGGGCCGCCCACGGCGATCTCTTCGCGGTCGCGGGCAATGCCCTTGAGGATCGCGCGCACGCAGCGCTCCACCGGGATGCCGCGGCGATGCGTGGCATCGGTTTTGCCGTGCCGGCCGCCGTCGGCCTGCAGGGCGTTGGCGCTCACCGCGGTCTGCACGTAGCCCGGGCAGACGATCAGGACCGTGATGCCTTCGCGCCAGACTTCGGCGCGCAATGAGTCGAAATAACCGTGCAGCGCGTGCTTGGCCGCCGCGTAGCTGGAGCGCCCCGGCGTGCCGACGTAGCCCATGACGCTGCTCACCACCGCGATTTTGCCCGTCCCTTGCGCGCGCAGCACCGGCAGCACGGCCTTGGTCAGCGCGACCGGTCCGAAGTAGTCGATCTCCATCAGCTGGCGTTCGGAGGCCTCCGTGGCCTCGGCGGCCAGGGCGCGCTGGCTGACACCGCCATTGTTGACCAGTAAATCAATCCGGCCAAATCGCGCCAACACCTGTTGGGTCGCCCCGGCAAAGGTCGCGGATTGAGCCAGATCGAGCGGCAGCACGAGGTGCGCGTCGGGCCGGGTGCAGGCGGCGCGGACCCGCTCCAATTCGTCCGCCCGCCGGCTCGAGAGCACGAGTTTCGCACCCAGCCGGTCCAAGGCCAGGGCCAGCCCTTCGCCAATGCCCGACGAGGCGCCCGTGATCCAGATGACCTGGCCCGTGAAGTCCATGGCCCATTTGACGCCAGCCGTCCCCCGGGCGTCAACCGCGGCGGCGTGGGCCGCGGGCGCCGGCGGCCGCGCAACGACCGGGGAGTGATTAAAAACCAGCAAAGGTGACAGCGCCCCATTGTCACGGCCGGACGTTTATGGCAGGGTGGGACCCGTCATGAGCGCCCTGAAGAAACTTACCCCGCAGCAAGTCCGCTTTTTCCACGAGGAAGGCTATGTGATCGTGCCCGATGTGTTTGATCCGGCCGACCTCGACCCCCTGCGCGCTGCATTGCATGCCGAGATCGACCGCAAGGCGCGCGAGTTGCAGGCCGCCGGCCAGCTCGAGCACCTGCACGAGGAATTGGATTTCGACCGCCGGTTGGCCGCGATCTACCGCGATTCCAAGGAGAACGGCGAGGCGCTCATGCGCCACCTCGAGGGGCTGCGCGGCGGCGGCTTTCACGCGCCGGAGATGTTAGACGTCATTGCCCACCCGAAACTAATCGGTTCGGTCAGCGCGCTGCAGGGCACGGAGGAGATCGGGGCCTCTTCCGTTTACCGGGTGCGTCCCAAGCTCCCGAACATCGGCCGCGGCGTGGTGCCGTGGCACCAGGACAGCGGCTACTTCGCCTCGCATTGCGACACGTCCTTGATCCTCACCTGCTGGATTCCGCTGGTGGACGCCACCGTGGAGAACGGCTGCATGCAGATCCTCCCGCGCACGCATGAGGGGGCCATCGCGACGCACCACACCGGCGGCAACGCCGGGTTCCTCGTCATCAAGGACGAAAACCTGCCCGCCGATCCGCGCCGCGCCATTACCGCGGCCTGTCCGAAGGGCGGCGTGGTCTTCATGACCAACCGCACCCCGCACTGCTCGACGCCAAACTATTCCGACCACATCCGCTGGAGCGCGGACCTGCGCTACCAGTCGGCCGAGGTGCCCAACAACGTCGGCCTCTGGCCGGAGAGCCACGACGAGGCGGGCAACGCCAATCCGGAGTTTTACGAAAAGGGCAACGTGGCCTGCTACCCGCCCGAGGCCGATTTCCTCGTGCACAGCGTGAAACACCCGGAGGACGTCACCGACTACGCGGAATACGTGAAGCGGCGCGAGACCTACGACCGGACTAACGCGAACTTCTCGGCCTTCCGGCGCTGGCCGGCCCTGGCGCCGACTTCGTGACGCGCCACGGCGATCCCCTTGCACTCGCTGTCTTCGGACCGCGGGTTTTTTATGGCAGACAATCAGGTTGAGCCGTCAAGGGCGCCGGGCACGCTGGCGCCATGACCCCCATGTTCCTCTGGGAACTGAACCCCCCCGAATCGATCTACGCGCCGCTGCATGACGAGTCGACCCTGGCGCAGCTGCCGTTGACGCGGGAGCCGGGCGCGGCGGTGAATTTTCGCCACGAGGCCGGCTGGGACAGCACGCGGGTGCAGTGGGACAATTGCGCGGCCCACGTCACCGCCGGCAGCCTGACGCTGCAAATGGGTGCGTTGCCGGCGCGGTTCGATTACTACGTGTTTTGCGTGGTCCTGCCGCTGGGCGTGAGCGCGCAGTTTTCCGCCGAGATCGACGGCGCATGGCGTCCGCTGGGCGAACCTGCGGTCGGCGACGGTTCGCGGCTGGAAGTGACGCGTCCGATCCTCGGGGCGGCCACGGCGCTGCGCATGACTTTCTGGACGACCCAGGCCGGCGCCGCGCTGTGCAACCTGCGCTGGTGGGGCGCGGGCGACCGCGACCTCCTGCACCGCCTGGAGGCGGCCAAGCCGCGCTACGACGCCGCGTGGGCGGGATTGATTTGGCCCGCCGGCGGGTGGCCGGCGCCAAAGTTTGCGCGGGGCCTGCTGTTTGCGGAATCCGACCTGGCGGCCCTGCGCGCCCGGGCGGAGCATCCCGGGTGGCGCGGTCACTTTGCCATCCTCGAACAGCGCGCGCGGGAATCGCTGCAGCGGCGGCCCGAGGACGAGATTGGCGATTACCTCCCCTGGTCGGACTACCGCTACCTGCGCG
This sequence comes from Cephaloticoccus sp., assembly GCA_049425105.1. Taxonomy (GTDB): domain Bacteria; phylum Verrucomicrobiota; class Verrucomicrobiia; order Opitutales; family Opitutaceae; genus Cephaloticoccus. Next base: position 4,190 of record JBMSWZ010000011.1, on the reverse strand, counting down.
AGCGCGAGCGGGGGCACGAGCCGTGGATGGCCGAGCCGGTGGTCTGTGCACAGGTCGGCTTGGTGCGGGGCGACGAAACGCTCATGCGCCATGCCCTGCGCTACCTGATGTGCTTTGTCCACACGACCCACTGGTGTCAGTCGGCCGAGAGCCGTGCGCGCGGCAACGTCTGGGACCAGCGGTGTTTCCTGGAGGCAATGGCCGTGACGACCTGTGCGCTCGTCGCGGACATGCTGTGGTTTGCCCTCACCCCGCGGGCCCGGGAATTGGTCAAGCTGGCGATCTGGGACAAGGGCCTGAGCGTGATTCAACGCGACATGGTGAAGTGGGAGTATGTCTACCACATCAACCAAGGGCCGTGGTTCTGCCGCGCGCGGATCCTTGGCGGACTTTTGCTGGAGACCGACTGGCCGCGGATGTGCCGCTACATCTAGCACGCCCACGCCGACCTGCAGGAAGGCATGCATCATTACCTACTCCCCGACGGTGGCGTGGATGAGGGTGTGGGCTATTTCAGCGTGACGCTGCAGGCGGTGCTGCCGGCGCTCATGGCCTATGCCTGGGCGCGCCAGAAGGCGATCCGCGAAGTGCTGTCGGCGCGGCTGGCGCGCAGCGGCAACTTCGTCGCGGTCATGTCGGCCATGCAGCCCGCCAGCGTGCTCCTCGACGGCGCCAACTCCAACGAGCGTTTCACGGGCGACGCGATCGCGCTGCTCGCCGCGTTTTATCCGGACGACGCTTACCGGCGCATCGCCAAGGGCACGCTCTTGCAGGCGCGCGGCGCCACCTACTACCGGCAATACATGGTCGACGGCCCCTTTGCCTTCATCGCCGCGCTGCTCGACCTGCCCGAACCGGAATGCATCGTGCCGACCTTCGGCCGCCTGGAACACACCGGCGCCATCACCAGCCGGCGCGAACTGGCCCCGGCCGGACCGTGCGCCTGCACGTGTCGGGCTGCAAGGCCCGGGCGAGCCACACGCACTTCGACAAGGGCGCGTTCACACTCGAGCTGGACGAGGAACCGGTGCTCATTGATCGCGGCGTCGTGCGTTACGACGACATCCGCCATCTGCTGATGAAGCGGACGGATTTGCACAACGTGCTCACGCCGGTGCGGGCGGACGGCACTTTCCCCGGGCAGGTGCTGGCGGAGACGGCGGTGATTCCGGACGGGCGGGGGACGAGCGCACGTTTCAAGCCGACATTGATCTCGCGCCGGCCTGGCCCGGCGTGATGACGCGTTGCCGGCGCACGCTCGATGCCGGGGAGCCCGGTCGGTTCATTTTGGGTGACTCCGGTGAGCTCGTTGCCCGGCAGGCCCTGGTTTTCCATCTGCACACGCGGGTGGCGTAGACGATCGATGCGGAGACGCGCACGGCGGTGCTGGCGATCCCCGGCTGGCGGTTGGTGCTGCGCGCGCCTTGGGCGGAGGCGTGGGCCCAGTCCGAGGATTTGATCAACCACCTGGGCCGGCCGGTCTGGCATCTGCAGGTGCGCGCGCCGCAGTGCACGTCGTTCGACCTTAAGACCGAATTTCTGGTCGAGATCGCCTGATCCCGCGCGAACGGCGGCGCTTTGCGTTTGCCCTGTCCGCCTGAGGACATTGGCTGGGGCGCGACATGCAACGCATCGCCCTCTTCCTTCTCCTCCTCTGCACGGGCCTCGGCGTGGCCGGGGCTCATCCGCTCGCCGGTTCCTGGCGGCTTTTGCCCGACCGGGGCACGGACCTCGCCGCCTGGCGCGCCCTGGATCTGATCATCACCGTGGACGGCGACGTCGTCACGATCACCCGCAAGTTTACTGCCGGTCGGCGCGTTTTTGAGGACGTCACCCCGATCAACCTCACCCAGCCCACCGTCGTCCCGGTTGAGCTTTACCCTGACGCGCGCTACATCGGCGCCAACATCAGCGACCGGAACCCCACCAAGACCGTGAGCGGCGAGTGGATCGGTGACGGCACCGTCCTTCGCGTCAACACCGACCTCGAACTCTCCACCCAGCAGGGCGAACACCCGGTCAATATCCTGGGCAACTACGCCGTCTCGACCAACGGCCAGCAGCTCACGCTGATCGAGATCCGCAGCACCCGCAATCAGCCGCTCGTCTACGTCTTCAAGCGCCTGTCCGGCGACGCAGCCCGCGCCACCGGCACCGCCGAATAACCCGCGACCCCATTCCGTCATGCGAAACTTTTTCCGACTCCTGACCCTGTTCTGCGCCGCAACAATCGCGGCCTCCGCCCAACCCGCGCCGACCCGCGTGGCCACGCCCCCGGCCGAGGCGACGATCATCCCGCTGTCCGAAAACTGGCGGATGGACGGCGATATCCCGACGAACGTCCTGCTCATCTCCCTGCAAGGCCTCGCCAACCGCGACTACCCGCGGATCTACCTCGAATACCCGAAGCATTGGCAATGGGAGACGGTGCGTCCCCTGATCAAGTTCATGGCGGAGCGCCACGGCACAAAGTTCACCCGCCTTGGCCTGAACGATGCCGATGCCGCGCTCGCCCAGTTCGGCCAGTATGCCAAGGGCTACGTGGTCTGGGACCATGCCGTGCGCGCCTCGGTCAATGTCGCCTTTACTGCCGCCGGTGTGCTGGACGCGGTGGTGGTCAGCGAGGAACTCATCCCGCTCGCGGAGAAGCACGGCCTGAAAAAGGTCGAGGATCTCCGCGAGATTTTCCGGGGCAAGACCGACGCCGAGATACACCAGTGGGCGGTCGACAAGTATTGGGACCGCTGCTCCCGCGACTACTACGCGGTGCTCGGCGGCCATGCCGGCATGGAAATGCAACCGGGCGTCGCGGACTTCGCCGTGATGCAGCGCGCGTTCTGCGCCGACCTTTCGGCCAACCCGAAGCATCCCGCCGAGCTCGCGCTCCTGAAGCAGCTCCTCGGCAAGCAGAACCCGGCCAGCACGGTCATTGGCTGGCACTCCTACGCCAAGGACACCGAGGGCCAGCACACCACGCTGACCGGCAACTTCGGCCTGAAGATGGAGGGCCTGCACAACCTGCCCAACGTCTCGTTCACCTGCCAGATCCCGCTCTCGCCTGACTTCAAGTTCGCCAACAACCACAACGTCGCGGCGGATGCGACGCTGACGGCGGAGAAAAAGGTCTACATCGCCGCCCTGGCTACCGACTCGATGGGCATCGGCACGTGGACCAAGCCGGGCCGCGGCGAGATTCCCTACGGTTGGCAGGTCCTCATGGGCTGGCTGCGGCTCAACCCCGTGGCGCTGCAGTTCTTCTACGAGGACAAGTCGCCCAATGACTACTTCGTCGGCGGCCTCAGCGGCCCGGGCTACATGTATCCCAAGTCGATTCCGGCCGAGAAATTTCCGGTCCTGATGAAGGACGCCCGCGAACTCATGGCCCAGCTCGACCTGCGGGTGATGGAGATCATGGACTACTCCGAGGGCAACCGGCACGTCGGCAACACCGACCTGCCGAAGGAGCTGGTTGACCGTTATTACCAGGAGTTTCCGGATGTCATCGGCTTCATCAACGGCTACGGCGCCGCCCGCACCTTCGACCTGCGCGACGGCAAGCCCTTCCTCAGCTACGACTACTACCTCGCGGTCGACCGGCCCGTGCCGGATGCCGCCGCCGACCTCGAGGAACTCATGCAGCTCAACCCGCAGCGCCCGTATTTCCTCCTGATGCACGTGCGCGAGAGCAACACCGTCGAAAAGGTGCGCGAAATCCTCTCCCGCCTCAGCGAGGACGTGGAGGTCGTGCCGCTCGATGTCTTCCTGAAGCTCGCCGCGAGCAACAAGACCTATCGGACGCGCTTCCAGGAGCCGGGCGACCCGATCGACCACAACCCCTGATCGGTTGGAGGCGATCCCCCGACCCGGTGGAGCGCGTTGACCCCAACGCGCTGCAGGGAAGGGAAGTGCGCTTCAGTCGGTAGGGCGGGTCTCCCAACCCGCCGCTCCGGCGCGCGTTGCTGTCCGCGTGCCGCTCCTCCCGTCCGCCCCGCGCGTTGCGGTCAACGCGCTCCACCTCCGGGATTGCCGGCCGCCAGCGGCCGGCTATCTTGGCGGCATGATTATCCCTTCCTGCCTTCGGACGCTGACCGGCCTGCTGGTCGTCGCCACCTCCTTGCTCCGCGCGGAAACCGCGCCCGAGTTCACCACCACGGAATCCGGCCTCGCCTATGCCGTCACGCACCACGGCG
>JBMSWZ010000010.1:0-12707 GCA_049425105.1 Cephaloticoccus sp. | reverse complement strand
GCGGTGGTGGGCGGCGTCTGCGCCAGTTGGGTTCAGGGCGTGCCCTTTGCGCGGTTGCTCGGTATCGCCTACGACGGATTTGCCGCGGAAACCGGCGTGGCGGCGGTCGACGATCTGCTGAGCCGCGGCGGCATGAGCAGCATGTATGGCACGATCGGCATCATCCTTTGCTCCATGTCATTTGGCGGCATCATGGAGCGCAGCGGCATGCTGGAGCGCATTGCCGCGGCCGTGCTCAGCCTCGCGCGCGGCACTGGCGGGGTGATCCTCGCCACGCTGGGCACCTGTCTCGGCATCAATGTGGTGGCGCCGGACCAATACCTCTCGATCGTGGTGCCGGGCCGGATGTATCGCGCCGCCTACGCGCGGGCCGGGCTGCATCCGAAGAACCTGTCGCGCTGCCTGGAGGACGCCGGCACCCTGACCTCGCCGCTGGTGCCGTGGAATTCCTGCGGCGCCTACATGTATGCGACCTTGGGCGTGTTTCCGCTGGCCTATCTGCCGTTCGCGTTTTTCAACCTCATCAACCCGCTGGTGTCCGCGCTCTATGGTTACACCGGCTGGACGATTGCCCGGTTGCCCGCCGCCCCGGCCGCGGAACCCGCGGCTCGCGGGTAGGTCCGGGTTTGGGTCTGGCCAAAGGCCTGCGGCCGGCTTTCATCGACACCGCGTTGAACACCTACGACCGACACCTCCTTCGCGAGTGGCTGCAGATTCTCGGCCTCGTGCTGGCCGCGATGATCGGCCTTCTGCTGGTGCAGGTGCTCTACGATGATTTTCGCATGCTCAACGACCTGGGCGCGAGTGGCACGGATTTCTGGGTCTACCTGTTCGTGACCTTGCCGGGCTTTCTCGCGATCGTGCTGCCGGTGGCGCTGTTGATCTCGCTGCTCTACGTGCTCGGCAAGCTGCACCGGGCCAACGAACTGGTGGCGCTGCGCGCGGCCGGCGTGGGCATCCTGCGCATCACCGCGCCGGTCTGGGCGGTGGGCGTGCTCGCCTGCGGCCTCACGTGGTATCTCAACGCGAGCATTGTGCCCTGGTCGGTCGAGACCTCGCGTTCGCTCCGCGATTCGCTGGCTTTCCGGCAGCAGTTGGAAACGCTCCCGGAGGACCGCATCGGCGTGGTTTCCAGCGTGGCCTTCGACAACCGCGCGGTGCAGCGCATGTGGTTCATGAACCGCTACAGTCAGTTCACCCGCAAGGGTTACGGGGTCATGGTCTCGGAACTCGACGCCGACCGTCGCGAGGAGCGGCGCATCGTGGCCGAGGAGGCTTCGTATGATCGCGAGCAACAGGGCTGGTTGTTTACCGACGGGCAGGAGCTGGTGTTCAATCCGGCGACGGGCGAAATGATCGAGCCGCTGCCGTTTTTCCGGCGCTTCGTGCCGCATTACAGCGAGGACCCGCGCCTGATGTTGATCATCGACCGCAAGCCCTCGGACCTGTCGGTCTTTGAATTGCGCCGGCTGGTCAACTACTACGCGGTCGACGCGAACCCCAAGGGATTGGTGTATGCGGTGCGCTACTTCGGGCTGGTGGCCGACACGCTCGGGCCGCTGATCGTGATTGCGCTGGCCATCCCTTTTGCGGTGTCCGGCGTGCGGGTGAACCCCGCGGTGGGCGTCTCCAAGTCGATCGGCCTCTTCTTTCTCTACTACGTCTTCATGCACCTGGCGACGTCGCTCGGCACGAAGCAGGTGATCGACCCGGTGGTGGCGGCCTGGATGCCCAACGCGGGTATGGCGGTGATCGCCCTGGTCTTGTTTGCCCGCCTGCGCTGACCCTCCCGCCCGGCGTCGGATCCGGCGTCTCCCGGGCTGATAGGTTTGTAACGTATTATATTACAAACTGGCGCACGCGCTGAGCTGGCGGCGGGTTGGCCTGATGCCGGCGCCGGGGAGGAGTAGGGCGGGGCGGCTTAGCGGCTGAACCAGCTGGTGACGAGGTCCTCGATGCGGTGCCACACGGCGTTGCTCGGCCAGAGGAGGATCGCCCAGATGGCGATGCAGTTCAGCCAGCTGAGGAAGACCGCGGCGCTGGCCATGTCCTTGACGCGTTTCGCCAGTGGATGCTGTTCCGGCCGGACGTAATCAATGGTCCACTCGATGGCGGAGTTCAGCAACTCGACGATGATGATGAGGAAGAGCGAACCGATCATCACCGCGGTGGAGACGGCGTTGACCGGCAGGATGATGGCAAACGGCGTGAGCAGGAGGGCGAAGAGCAAGTCCTCGCGGAACGACGGCTCGTGTTTCAGCGCCACGAAAAATCCCTCGATGGAGTAGCGCACGGACGCGAAAAAATTCCGGAAGCTGCGGCGCTTCAGTTCCTCGGGGCTGGCCGGATCGGGGTCCACGGGACGATGAGAGGGTAAGCGGTGGCCCGGCAAAAGACCAAACTTTAGCGGTCGTCCTCGGGCGCGGGGGCGCCGGGCAGCTTGAAGTCCGTGAAGTCGTTGGCCACGCCCTCGTAGCGCCGGTCCTGCTTGTAGATCTGGAGGATGCGGCCGTGCTCGTGCTCGGACGTCGGGAAGATGCGCGGCGGCTCGCCGGGCAGGAAGATGCCCGTGTAGGCCCGATGGCGGTCGGTGAGGCGGCGGATCACGATCATGGGAACGGCGGGACCCTCGCCGAGATCGGGCGTTTTGGCAAGCAGCGCGCAATCCCGGGCTCGACGCGGCGGTCGGGGCGGGCAAGGTGGTCGCCTGTCATGAAGCGACTTTCCCGCCTCCTGCTGGCCCTGTCCGTCGTCCTGGCGACGGCGCGCGCCGTTGCTGATACCGCCCCGCCGCGCACCCTGTTGGTCGAGGTGCGCGACATTCCCGCCGAGGCCCAGACCGGCGAAGGGGCCTTTGCCTACAACGATTACAACCGCCAGCGCATCGTGAGCCTGGTGCGCAACCACGCGATGGTGCTCGCGACGCCCGCGGAGGTGGAGACGCTGCGCGAGCAGGGTTTCGCCCCGGAGGTCATCTTGGAGAGCACCGACGAGCTTACGCTCTACCGCCGGGCGCTCTACGGCCCGACGCTGAAACCCGACCCGATCTACCACACCTATGCGCAGATCCTCGCGCGGGCGGCCGAACTACAGGCGGCGCACCCCGGGTTGATCGTGCGCACCCAGATCGGCGAGACGACGCAGTTCCGCCGGCCGATCTATGCTTTTCGGATTTCCAACGAAGCGGCCCGCGCGCACGACCGTCCGGCGGTGCTTTTCAACGGGTGCCACCATGCCGACGAGGTGATGGGGGCGGAAATCGTCCTCGCGCTGATGGAGAAACTGGTGACCGGCTACGGCAACGATCCGCAGGTCACGCACTGGCTCGACACGCTCGAAATCTACCTCGTGCCCGTGGTCAATGTTGACGGGCATCACTACGTCCTCTCCGGCCACGACCCGCGGTGGCGCAAGAACGCGCGCGACGTCAACGGCGACGGCGTCACGGGCGTGTTCCCCGAGGGCGTCGATGTGAACCGCGGCTACAGCTACAACTGGGCGATGGGCGGCACGGCAGATCCCCGCGGCGCGAGCTTCCGGGGCGCGCATCCGTTTTCGGAGGCCGAAAACCGCGCGATGCGCCGGCTGGCGGACCGCCGGCAGTTCCTGCTGTCGATTTCGTATCACAGCCAGGGGGAAGTGATTTTTTATCCGTGGGTCTGGGGCGGCATGGCGGCGCCGGATGACAAGGTGATCAAGCGCATCGCGGCGGACGTTGCCTCGCGCATCACGCGCATGGACGGCGCGGGGACCTACGCGATTGCGCCGGGCGGCCCGTCGAGCCAGAGCTACCCGTGGTTTTACGGCCGCCGCGGCGTGATCGACATGATCATCGAGACGGGCAAGGGTTCACACCTGTTTCCGCCGGAGGACGTGCCGGGCATCGTGGCCGAGAATCTCAAGGGCACCGCGGCGGTGCTCGACCATGCGGCCGGCCCCGGCCTGGCGGTGAAAGTGACCGATGCCTTCACGGGCGAGCCCCTCGACGCCGAGGTGTGGCTGCCGCGCGTAGACAACGAGACGGTTGACCGCCGGCGCAGCGACGCGTCTTTCGGCCGGGCCCGGCGTCTGCTGGACCCCGGCACCTATGATCTGGTCGTCTCGCGCGAGGGTTATCAGACCGCGGTGCTGCCGGCGGTGGCGGTTGGCCCGGAGGGGTGGACTGAGCTGACGGTGGAGCTGACCGCGGAATTGTGACGCGCCATGAAGGCAAGTGATCCCGTGTTGAGCTGGAACGACGAACTAGGCCTGTGCCGGCAGGAAGGCCCGGGGCACACGGCGCCGGTGGCGGATCTGCCCGTGGTGCACAATGGCGTCATCACCGTCACCCACCTGTGCCTGCTCGCGCAGGCCGGAAAACTGGACGAGGCGCAGGCCCTCACCACGCTGCGTTCCTTCCGGGCGATGCAGCAAGGGCCGGACGCGGAGCGACCGGGGTGCCTGCGCTGGTATTTGGAGGAGCCGAAACCGGTGGACACGAACGCGTCGTTCTTCATCGGCCTCGCCTTGCAGCTGCTCTATCTTGCCGAAGCCGAGCGGCTCGGCGAGCCGGTGCGGGCGGGCATCCGCGAAATCGTCGCCGGACTGGCCGGCTGGTTCGAACACGAGTTGGTCGAGGCGCATCCGCGCTACCCCAACAAGTGCATGGGCGACCTCGTGTGCGGCTGGCTGGCGGCGGAGGTGCTTGAGCGGGAGCCTTCGGCTCAGCTCCTGCGGACCACCCGGGCGTGGAGCGACTATTGGCGCGCGGAGAATTGGGGCTGGGGCGAGCACCTGAGCGACATCTACACCATGGTGCTGTTGATGGAGCTGTCGGCGGTGCTCTTGTTTTGCCGGCGCCTGCCGGCGGACATTCGCGGGCGGTTTCAGGCCCACTTGGAGGATTTGCTCCGGATCGAGGACAGCTACCGCCGCGGCCCGCGCGTGCCGGTCATCCGCAGCTACGCCTTTGCCGAGAGCCCGGCGCTGATGCCCTTTCGCGGTTTCATCCAGCCGGAGTTTGACGGTGGCGAAGGCGAGGGAAAGCACCCGGCGATTGCGGTGCGGATTCAGGCGGCGGTGTTTGGCGTCTGGTTTCACCGGGCGGGCTGGCACGACCTGGCGCCGCGTGAAGCGACCCTGCCGGAGTGGGTGCAAACGCCGTGTCGCGACGGCGCCGTGGCGCGGGCGATCGTGCAACCGACGCTGCGCCTCGGGGCGCTGTCGCATTACCCGATCATGACGGGGGTGGATCATCCCACCTGGGGGTTGTCCTGGCAGACCTTTCCCGCGGCCCTCTGGCGGCCCGCCGGCGACTGGGCGTTCTGGCGGTGGACGACCCGCGAAGGCGACCGCGTGCGCGCGCATCCGGCGCTCGACAAGCACAGCGCCTACCTGGGCAACGCCCTGACGGCGCGGTTGGACCCGCCGCCGGTGCCGCGCATGACCTCAACGCTGAGCCGCGACGGGAAATTGATCATGGAGCGGGTGCTGCCGATTCCCGCCGGCGTGGTGTGGGATGAAGTGGAGGATGCGTTTTGTCTGCTGGGCTCAGACGCCGGGGTGGTGGCAGAGGAAAATCAACTCACCCTGTCGTGGCCTGACGCCCGCGTGACGGTGCGCTGGCTCGGCAAGGGCGGTCTGGCATGGGAACCGACACCGAACGGTGGGCGCTGGGTGGTGCGGCTGACGGCGGCGGACCTGACCGGCCGCACGGAGCTGCGGCACCGCTGGGCGCTGGAGCTCGGCTAGGCCTTACTTGCTCGCGAGCTTCAGCCCGGTGATCCCGGCGATGATCAGGCAGATGCAAAGCAGCCGGACGACCGAGGCGCTTTCGTTGAACCAGAGCATGCCGGCGAGGGCCGTGCCGACCGCGCCGATGCCGGTCCACACCGCGTAGGCCGTGCCGATCGGCAGCGTGCGGGCGGCCACGGCGAGCAGCCACATGCTGGCCGCCATGGCGGCAATGACGCCGAGGGACGGACCGAGCCTGGTGAAACCCTGCGTGGATTTCAGCCCGACGGCCCAGACGACTTCAAAGGCCGCGGCGACGAGCAAGATCAACCATGCCTTCATGATCAGCGCACGCCGCACATCAGGCGCTTGACCACGGGCACGAGCAGCAGCAGGAGCGCCGTCGCGCCGAAGACAAACAGCGCCTGCTCCTGGAAGAAGCCGGCGAGACTGGTGCCGGCGCCCCCGCTGCCGAACGTGCGCGCGAGGTAGCCGGACAGGAAGTTGCCAATCGATGTGGCGAGGAACCATCCGCCCATCATGACGCCGACCAGTCGCGCCGGGGCGAGCTTGGTGACGGTGCTCAGGCCGACGGGGCTCAGGCAGAGTTCACCGATGGTCTGCAGCAGCATCAGACCCACCAGCCAGAGCGGACTGACCAATCCCTCGTCGGCGAGCCGCGCCGCCGGCACCATCAACGCAAAGGACAGGCCGACAAAACCGAGGCCGAAAGTGAACTTTAACGGACTCGACGGCTGGTGCTTGCCGAGCCGCAGCCACAGCCACGCAAAAACCGGGGCGAGCGCGATGATGAACAGCGAGTTCACCGATTGATACCACGAGGAAGGAAAGGCGAAGCCGAACAGGGTGTTGTCGGTATAGTCGCGGGCGAACAGGTTGATCGTTGAGCCGGTTTGCTCGAAGACCGCGAAGAACACGATGTTGGCGGCAAACAGCACAAAGATGGCCGCCACGCGCTTGCCCTCCACGCCGCCGCGGATCGCGTAGACGACGACCGCGCCGGTGATCAGCACCGCCAGCACCCAGGTGATGGCCGGCACGTGGCTGCAGAGCCACACCAAGCCGCCCAAGGCGGCGACGTAGACCAGCGACTTGCCGAGATTCAGCCAGCGGGCCGCGGGCGCGAGCGCCGGGGCGTCGCCGAGGCCCTTGAGCTGGTCCAGGCGCCGGACGTAGGTGATCAGGCCGAGCGTCATGCCGATGCCGGCGAGAGCGAAGGCCCAGTGCCAGCTGTGCGCCGGGTCGAAGCCGCGGGCCTCTAGCCACGCCTTGAACCACGCGTGCTGCGCGAGAAAACCCGTGAGCAGCGGCGCGGTGAAGGCGCCGAGATTGATGCCCATGTAGAAGATGGAGAACCCGGCGTCGCGCCGTTCGTCGTCCGGCGCATAGAGGCTCCCGACCATCGAGCTGATGTTGGGTTTGAGCAGGCCCGTGCCGACCGCCACCAGCACGAGCCCGGCGTAGAACGAAGTGGTCGAGTGCAGCGCCATCGTGAAATGGCCCGCGGCGATGATAATGCCGCCGACCAGCACGGTGCGCCGCGCCCCGATCACGTTGTCCGCGATGTAGCCGCCCAGAACGGACAACATGTAGACGGCCATGGTGTAGTAGCCGTAGATCAAGGCGGAACGCTCGGTGGAGAAACCGAGGCCGCCGTCGACCACGGCGGCCGAGGTGAACAGGACGAGCAGGGCGCGCATGCCGTAATAGGAGAAGCGCTCCCACATCTCGGTGAAGAACAGCGTGCCCAGGCCCCGGGGGTGGCCGGCGCGGCGCGGATCGGCGGTGGGCACGGCAGGCTCGGCGGGGACCGGCGAGGTGGTCTGGCTCATCGAGTGCGGAGCTTGGCGGACGCACTCCGGCGGGCAATGTTCAAAACATTCCGGCCGTCACTTCCGGCCGTAGCGGTGGAAGATCACCTCCAGCACGCCGAACTGATCCGTGAGCAGGCCCTCGTAGCCGCAGGGGCGGTCGTCCCAGAACCGCCAGTCGACCCCGCTCTTGTTGCCCCCGTAGACCAGCGCGCCGGCATAGCCCTGGCAGAGCTCGAGCAACAGCCGGTCGGCCTCCGCGGTGAAGCCGCATTGGTAGAGCGCCATGAGGAAATGCCGCGCCTGCGAATGGGTGCGCCCGCCGTTTTGATAATACCCGAACGGAAAACCCTGCATGATGTCGGCGAGGTCTTCGTCCGGCACGCACCACAAGTTGGCCGGCAGCCCGTAGGGTGGCGTCGGGCACGCCGACCTTGGTCATCTCGGCGAGCAATCGCGCGCAGATGTCCCGCGCCTGGGCGGCGGGAACCAGCCCGGCGGAGATGGCGCAACCATTGACCATCAGGAAGGCGTAGTCGTGCAGCTTGTCCTCGCGGCAGCGCCAGCCAGCCAGCCAGCCGGTGGCGGGATTCAGGAAAGTCGGGACGTAAATGGCGTGCAGGCGTGCCGCCCACTCGTGCAGCACCTCGGCTTCGCCGCCGAGACCTTGGCGGGCAAAGATCGCGGCGAGCTTCGTGAGCGCCGGGTAGAGGATGGCATTGGCGAAGGCATCCTTCCAACCGAACGACGTCACGTCGAACCAACACGTGCTCCACTGGCCGGTGCCGCTGACGCCCGTGCGCCACTCGCTCTCAATGAGGCCGTCGCCGTCGAGGTCGCGGGCGCGCATGGCGGCGAGCCGGGTGCGGATGCGCTCGAGCCGCGCGTGAAACCAGGCGTCGGTGGCGCCCCGCTCCAGGTAATCCGCCAGGCCGCGCAGCACGGCGGCTCCCGTCATGAGGTATTCGTCCTGCGCGTCATGGATCTTGCCGTCGTCGACGATGCGGCCGTCGGCGTAGCTCTGGCCGCCATCGAGCCAGCGTTCCAGCGAGATGCGCAGCAGCTCGTGCGCGGGGAAACCGGGCAGCGGCTCGTGCAACTCGAAATAAAAGGCCGTCCACGTGTCCATCGAGATCGCGCAGGGCATGGACGCGCCGTTGTTGCTGAGCGTCGCCATCTCGGGCCGGTAGGTGAGGGCGGTGTAATAGGTGCGTGCCAGCGCCCGGGCCGCGACGGCCGGGGCGTCGTCGCGCAGCGTCACGGGCGGGGCAATGGGTCGCAACGTGATCCGCGCCGCGTGACGTCCGCGGGCCAGGCGGTAGTGCCCCGTGGGCAAGGCGGTTTCGCCGAGCTTCAGTTCGAGGGTGTTGTAATCCTGCGGACGGTAGGCATCGAACCGTGCGGTGACGTTGCCGTCGCCCTCGACGAGCAAGGTGCCAAAGCGCGGCAGGTTGACGGCGACCGGCAACGTCATCAGGCCGGCCTCGCCGGCTTGGGTGATCGACCCGATCGCGTGCGCGGGCGTGAGGCTGTTGCGCGTGGCAATAGTCCAGGCCGAGCTGGTCCAGGCCTCGGCGTCGGCCTCGGCTTCCCGCACGGCCTGACAGGTCAGGCCGTCGATCCCCGCGGTCCACGTCAGCACGTAATGTTGGCCGCCGGTGGTGAAGTCGTAGGTCACTTCCGCACCGCGCACCGGGCAGGTGCCTGCAAGGTCGCACCGCACCGCGCCGGACAGGGCGGGGATGACGCCGACGCCGCTCAGGGTGGGACCCTGCCGGAACGCGCCGACGCCGGTGTGGAGCACATTGGTGGCGGCCAGCGAGGCGTCCTCGTCCGCGAGCCCGAGGTGCGACAAGCCGGGGCGGGAGAGCAGGAAGCCCACGGAATAGGCTGCGGTCGAGAAATGCACCGCGCCGTCAACCAGCCGGGCGGTCACGCCGGCGGGGACGCCGGTGAGGTCGACCCCGACGGAGCGCAGCACGCGATCCCGGGCGGGCGGAATATAGGTGAGCAATGCACCTTCGAGAACGCACGCGTTCGCGGCGAGGCCCCACGGCACCCAGCCGCCGTCGATACCGCAGGCGCGCAACTCAATGATCACGCCGTCGGCGGTCACCGGGTCGAATTCGTGCCACGTCACCTCGCCGGCCGGCGGGCACTCGAGATCGGACGCGGCGGCGAGTTCGCGCCAGGTGCCGTCGACCCGTGCGAGCAGGCGAAAGGCCGTGACCCAATCCACATTCACGTGGCTGCCGCAGTTGTGGTAACCGGCGGCGCGGCGCAGGCCGAGGCGGAGCAGACGGGCGGACCCCGGCAGACGCACGACCCGCGAGTGGACAATGCGGCGATCGGCCTCGGCCGTCTCACCCTGACCGGGCGCGGTCCACACGGCGCGCGGCTCCGAGAGCGCGGAGTTGAAAGAGAGGTCGCCCATCGGCGGGGCGACATCGGTCAGCTGCAACAGGTCGACGGTCATGAGCGGCCCATGAAGGGGAACGCCACTGAAAAACAAAAGCCCGGAATCATGTAAGTTTCACCGGATGTTTGTTTAAAATGGGAATATTATTTAGCCCGCCGAATCCTTGGGTTGGACGTGGCTTGGTTTAAATGGGAAACATTACGCCGGGGTGATGACGAAGGTAATCACGGCCTGGGTGATCGGACCGGACGGGGCGAGCGCGAGCCGGGTGGGGTGCGGCGGCTGGTTGATCGTGTCGCGCGAGACGGCGAGCGCCTCGCTGCTGCCGGAATAGTCCACGATGATCGCGGTTTCGCCGTCGGCCAGGCGCAGGCGGCCGGGCTCTGCGCTGACGGTGCCGGGCGTGATGAGCGCGCTTTCGAACTCGGTCGGGGCGGAGAATTCCACCGTGTCCGTGATGATGAGCCGGCCCCCGCCGGCGCGTTCAAACCGGAACTGGCGCTCGAGTTTGCGCAGGGTCGGGACGTCGTAGGCGCCCTTCAGATTGAGGACCATGGTGTCGGCGGCAGCGGTGAATTCCGTGCGCAGCGTGGGGGCCTGGAAGGTCGGGCCGAATTCCTGCAGCTTGCCGCCGATGCGCGGCACGGGATGACCGTAGGAATTGAGCAACTGGCTCTCGTAACGCTGCGCGCTGAAGGTTCGCATGCTGTAGACCTCGAGGCCCGGATCATAGATGAGCGACTTGCCGTCGAGCAGGACGACGAAGGTGCCGAGGTCGTTGTGATTGTGGTTCACGCCGTTGTTGCCGCCGAGGAAGGTCGCGGCGAACCGGCGCGCGCCGGGGGCGGGGCGGCTGATGAGGAAGTGCGAGGGCGCGAAGAAATCACGCAGCGCCGTGGCGGGGCGCCGCCGCAGGGGCCGGCGGGCGTCGCGGAAGCGAAACAGCAGCAACAAAACGATGTCCGGGACGTGCAGCTTCACGTCGGCGAAAAGGTCAAAGTCCGCCGGTTGCGGCTCGGCGAGGGCGTCGGGTGCGGCGTCGACGCGGTTGTCGAGCCACGAGCGCGCCCATTGCAGCGGCTGGGAGTCGAGGTGGCAGTCGCAGAACGCCGGGTAGATCCCGGGCTGGATTTCGGCGCGGTCCGGGAAGCGCGCGATGCGCCGGGCCTTGGGCGTGTCGAGCAGGTCGATCGCGCCGCCCGTGCCCTGGCGCAGGATTTCGCCGAGCGTGAGGTAGTGCGAGACGCCGTAGCTCCAGTAGCCGACGCCCTCCGTGCAAAGGCCGTCGTCGGCGAAGCCGTCGGTGAAGTTGTAGATCAGCGACTCGGCGAAGGCGAACCACCAGGCGCGGTCGAGCCGGTCGGGCAGGATGGCCGCAGCGGCCTGGGCGTAGCAGCTGAGGCAGACCGAATTCCAATTGTGCTTCACGATCAGCCACCAGTCCAGGTTCCGGCCGGCCTCGACGCGGTCGCGCAGGGCGCTGAAAAACCGCCGGTCGAGTTCCGCGCGCAGGAAGGCCTTGAAGGCTTCGGACAGCCGCGGGCCGAGCAGCAGGTGGGTCAGCGCGAACGTGGTGGCGTGATGACAGGACGCGAGGTCGTTGTCCTTTTCCTCGCCGCGAAAATTTTTGCGCTGCAGGTCATTGCCCGGGTGGATCCACGTGCCGAGTTCGCCGAGCGCGCGGGCGTCGGACTCGATCACGGCAAGGAACTCGCCGGCATCGGTGAGCAGCTCGGCGAGCAGGAAGACGGTCTGGCGTTCGCGCACCAACGGAAACATGGCGTTGATCTCGGTGACGCTGTTCTCGTCGAGGCAGCGCTCGAACGCGGCGTTGTCGAGGGCGGGCCGGGGCTGCGCGGCGAGCTCGCGGGCGCGGGCGATGATGCGTTGGCCGAAAGGGTCGTCGCGCCAGCGCACCCACGCGGCGCGATCGGTCACCGGGGGCCCGAAGGCGAAGGGCTCCGCCGGCATCAGGTCCGCGAGGGCTTTTACCCGCTCCGGCGCGGGGACAAAGGTTTCCCCGGCCGGCAGGTCGAAATTGAAGTCGTAGGCTCCCATGCGCGGGAGGCTCGGCGCGGGCGCCGCCGATGGCAAGCTGCCCCGGTGGCGATGACGCAAAGTCCGGCGCGAAGGGCGCGGGCGGTGCGCAATGCCCGGTGGTCAAACTTGGGGTCGCCGGCGCCCTCGGAAAACTGGTATGTGGTTTGCTTGGTCCGCGACGCATGACGCCACGAGCACCGAATATGACGAACAACGCCTGACCTTGGGGTAGTGAATTTGACATTCTTCGCGAAGCTAATCACCAGAGTCGCCCCCGTGGTGCGTCACACCGATATGCCTGCTCTTCCTCGAATCCGGATCCTTTTGATCCTCTTGCTGGCCGGACAACCGGCGGCGGTGGTTTCCGCGGCGGAGTCCGACGGCTGGGAACTGCTGGCGCAATTCCTGTATCGGGATGCGGCGGAGGCGTTTGCCGCCGACCCTGACGGCTGCCGGCGGCGGGACCTCGGCCTGGGGGCGGCCCTCCTGAACGAGCCGCCCTTGACCGCGGGCAAGATCGCGCGGGCCGAGGAGCTCCTGCATCGCGTGGCCGCCGGCCCGCAGGACGACACGGCCTGGTATGCGCGCTACCTCCTGGCCCGCGTGATGCAGGTGCATCGGTCGGCGCCCGGCGCCGAGGTGGAATCGGCCTACCGGGCGTTGGTGACGGCTGCGCCCGGCACGGCGGCGGCGCCATTGGCCGG